>NZ_LCWL01000027.1:0-2454 GCF_001441695.1 Alishewanella sp. WH16-1
TATTTTTAGGGATGATTACCCTTCCCTCTATCAGATAAATCACCTACTGAAAAAATTCGATCTGTAGATTTGTTAAAATTTACACAAGTTAAGCATTTTGACAGCAGGTCATTTCGGCCATGAACATCACCGACAAAAAAATCTCTACCTTTAGTGTTTTTTGCAAAAAAGGCATTTATTGGCAACTTAACGCCACCCAGCATATGTCTTGCTCCCGTTGCAACTGATCCCTTTATTGTAGAATCCACTATATAGATACACTATAATCAAATTAAATTATACCAACAGTATTTATCGTATGGATATTTCTTTACTATCAAGGAGTTACGCAACCATTCCCGTCTATCAATCTGAAGCTTTTGACACAGAGTTTGATCTGGTTAACAAATTTGAAGACTTGATGACGGTATTTTTAAGTAATCAGTATACCCTTGAGCGAGAATTTGATTGTGGTTATGGCATAGCCGACGCGGTTCTATTTAAGCATCGACTAGGTGAATCAGTGGTGGATCTTTCTCAAATATCACCTGACTGGGCCTATACGCTTAAAACTCTTCCGTATCGAAAATCTTTTGACATTAACTTTATTCGGACGATATCAGGAGTTTCTCTAAGTTCAGCAAAAAAGGCGTTAGATGAATTCGTCAATGCGGGATTTTGCGTTAGAAAACCAGACGCTCAATTTGTAAAAATTAAGCAACCTAGAACATTAACATCGAATATTGTAGCATTTGAAGCAAAGCTGAGAGACTGGAAAAAGGCATTGATTCAAGCGTCAAGATACAAAACTTTTGCTAACGAGTCTTGGGTACTTTTAGATAGAAGTCAAGCAAATGCAGCGATCTCGAATCTTGCAGAATTCGAAAAGTTTAATATTGGATTAGCCACATTTTCAACTGATGGGACTTATGACGTCTATCATGAACCCACAACTGAAACTGCTAGATCAAGTATTGCCTTTTGGAAAGCGAATACATTACTTGCAAAAAGGCTAATCCTTAAGGATTAGCTTTTTTAAACAAATTTAAAGCATTTGACCAATGGTCTAAATGCTCGCCATTACCGTGATTGTCTAAGTTAAATGGAATTTGACTTAAGAGAGAATGGTTATGTTTGGCTTCTGATATCCACAAATCTAAAATATCGAATCGAGTGTTTTTACCCACTTGAGATAAAACCTTTATCTGTTCTGCATAGGCTTTAAAATAATGCTTATATAGTGCTGGAGTTTGGAAAGTAGGTTCCTTGGTAAGCTCGAATGCCTCTTCTGAATAATTTGTTGGCGTGTATATTTTTTGCCATATCTCAGGCACAGCATCTCTAATCAACTTGGCTTCTTCAAAGCGAATCCAGTTCAAAAGTTTGGGCAAATAAATCCTAGCTTTAGGTCCTCTTTTCTCCTCATCACTTACAAGAAACTTGTCAAGAGAGAAGATCCGGGTATTCTCAAAAGCACCTATAGTTAGGTCAATTTCGCCACATACGGTATACATCATTCCTTCAGTATTTGTGTAACCAACAAGAACTTTTAAATCAGCATCATAAGTTGATTTAATAACTTTCATAAATTCAATCAGGAAACCAGCTTCTTTAATCTGCTTTGACTTTCTGTCATGTTGGCAGATGAAGTAAATACCATCAATCTCTGGATAGCTTGTAATCCAGTTAAGAATATTTTCAATATATTCTTTAGAACTCACCATTGATGAAGTAAGCGGAACTGTAAGGTATATATCCTTAGACCCAATAACGCCTTTTGACCGAAGAGCCTTCAAGAAAGGAACAACAAATAAGTCTGCTTGCTGTTCTGTATAACGGCTATTTAGTTGCTCAAAAAACCGAGCAGGGATTATAACTTTTTCAAACCGTTGTTCTAATTGAAAACCCACACAACGGTTTGCCGATTCAATCGCCACTGAACTGAAATCGATAGTACTAAACCCCTGTTCTCCAATGATAGTATTTGGAAAAAAGTCATAAGTCTTAAACTTGGGCTTTAAGGAGTTTGGTAAGTAAAACTGAGGGTCAAATATTGACTTATTCTTCAACGCCACAGGTAAATCAACGATGTTATTTCTATCTTGATGAACAGGGCTTAGAATAAGTCCTTCGCCAACTTTATCCTTTTCGAATGAATCTCGATTCCATTTAGCATTGTGACCACATTGATGGTATAGCTTAATACCCATAAGAATTTACCTGATTAATTAAATCCGATACCAATTTTTCTGTTGTTCTGTAACGTTGCGTATTTCGGGATGATCCGGCCAGCGATTTCGGCATGAGTCGGCCACCCATTTCGGTATCATCCGGCCACTGATTTCGGCCTTATCCGGCCACCTGTTTCGGTATCGTCCGGCCAGTTTGTTCTTCCTTCGTTTTACGAGCTTTGGCATAACAGTTTTTTAACTGTTTGTCGGAGTAGTCATGACACGTAAAAAGAAAATGGTAAGG
>NZ_LCWL01000094.1:0-2424 GCF_001441695.1 Alishewanella sp. WH16-1
TGTTCGGCGTCAACTATCTTGGCCGGTTCGCGTCAATTATGATGGCCGGTTAGGTTTTCTCATTTTTCCTACTTCCAGCTTGTTTTAACTGATGCTGTTTTCGATAGCTTTCTCCTTCTAATTCTATAATTGTCGCGTGGTGGATCAGCCGATCTATGGCCGCTACCGTCATCATGCTGTCTGGGAAGATCTGATCCCATGCACTAAACGGGTGATTGGCTGTGATGATCAGGCTGCCGCTTTCATATCGATGCGCGATAAATTCAAACAGTACCTGAGTTTCTGCATCGGTTTTTTTCACATAACCAATGTCATCAATGATGATCACCTGATACTTATCCAGCTTGCTCATCTCGCTCATCAGATCCAGTTCGCGCTTGGCTTGTTGTAACTGCTGTACCAAGCCAATGGCCGGAAACAGTTTGCAGCGTATGCCTTGCTCAATCAGCCGGTAACCCAATGCATTGGCTAGGTGTGTTTTGCCGGTGCCACTGGGGCCAATCAGCAGGATATTATCGGCGTGATGTGCCCAGGACAGGTCTTGGTGCAACTTGGCGATGAGCGCTTGATTTGTCCGGCTGAGCACGCTGTTATCCAGAGTGCTTAAGGTTTTTCCCGGTGCCAGCCTCCCTTCGCGTACCCAGCTTTGGGTGCGCCGTGTAAAGCGCTCTGCAAGCTCGTATTCGCATAAGGCCGCCAGATAGTCACTGTGCGACCAGCCTTTTTCTACCGCGGTTTGCCAGAGTTTTTCATAGTGCCTGACGAACGCCGGCAGCCTTAATTCTTTGAGCAGTAATGCAACAGAGGACGTCAAAATGGCACCTCCACATCGAGTGCAGTCTGCGCCTTTAATGACGTTAGCAGTGCATCATAACTTTGCAGGCTGTGCTGCTGACTCTTCAACTCAGGCGTTCGTTGCGGTGTAAAGAAGCGCGCCTGGATAGCCTGGGCACTCTCAAATTGGCCGGCTCTGGCCTGTTGCAGCAGGGTCTCACCCAGCGCATGTTCGCTATCATATTCACAGGCCAACCTTAGTACCGTGACGATCCATTTACAGGCGTCCTGTGCCGGTAAGGCATCATCAGCTAACTGCCACAGCTCACGGTAATTGTCGTCAGGTAAGATGTTATCCCGCAACTGCGAGTAACGAAACGCCTGCGGCTTAGCCGCCAGTGAGCCGATAATATGCCGGTAGTTGATACAACGTGCACGGCTTTGGCCGGGGGCCGGGTAAATTCGTGGCAAGGTCAGCGCCACTTGCTGGCCCACATAGAGCACCAGTTTGTTATGATACAGCCGTACTTGCAGGCGTTCGCCAATCAGTCGTGATGGCACGCTGTACACCACCCGGCGCACTTCAATGGTGGCACTACGGGTGACTTTAATGCTCAGCAAGGTGTAATCAACAGCATCATATTCCGGTAAGGCTTGCAGGGTTTGCTGTTCTTCTAAAAAGCGGCTGCGTGAGCGCTGGTTTAGCTTGCCGACGATTTGATCAATAAAGGCCTGGTAGGCTTCGATACTGTCAAAGTCACTGTGGCCGCGAAGTAGCAGGTGCTGCGCCAGACGGCGTTTAAATGAGCCATTAGCGCACTCCACTACGCCGTTCTCATGCGATTGCCCCAGGTTATTGCGCGTTGGCGTCATGTTGTAATGCTCGCACAAGTCCTGATAGGCATCTGTCCAGACATTTTGCGTATTGTTCCTGGCGGCACTGAGGCTATCGGTACGATGCTCAACCGGACAGCCACCAGCCTGCGTCAGCGCACGCTGTAAACCGGTAGATAAGGCAGAATAGCTCTCGCCACCCTGAACCACAGTGATGGAACGCCAGCCGCTATAAGCGAGGCGGAACTGATACAGCAAATGAGCAAAGGGTTGCTGCTTAATGGTGATCGGGCTATCAGGATGAGTAAAATCAGAGAAGCCCTGTAAACCGGGTTGAGCTTGCTGGCGGAAGATAACGTCTTTATCCGGGCCATGTAGCGCTTTCCATTTCTTAACCCGACGCTGCAATGTTCTCAGGACTCGCTGGTCATATTGGTTTGGATAGAGCGCCTGCAAATGCTCCAGCAAAGTAATAGGCGTAAGCTCTGGTTTAGCGTTTAACAGAACAACCAATTCGGTTTCCCATACGGCTTCCAGTGGATCTTCACGGGTGCGCCAATCTCTATCAGCTTTAGCGCGGGGTAAGGTGTTGGACTGCTCAATACGTCGGGCAGTGCGGGTGGAAATGGCAGACTTCGCAGCAGCGATTTCTTGAGTCATGCCTTGTTGGCGATGCTGCATATACAGCTCCTCTTGTCGGTGGGTGATATGTTGTCCAGGCACCTTGAACTCCGAACAGAAAACAAGGTACCTATTGTGACACCCAACCGGCCAAGATAATTGTCGTCAACCGGTCATCCTAATTGTCGCCGAACA
>NZ_LCWL01000044.1:0-2275 GCF_001441695.1 Alishewanella sp. WH16-1
CAAGATAGTTGACGCCGAACATTGTACGGGTTTCTTGGCGTTAAAGCAAGTGTTTTGAGGTGGTTTATCACGTTTAATTGAATCGACCAACAAACGAGGGTTTTCTAATCACCTATTTTAGGCCTAACCTTGCATGATTAAATTTTATACGCTACGTTAATCGTTATAAAAATAACGCTTAAAAGAGGCGTGTATGAGTAGAACACTTACAACAAAAATTAGCGTTGCTGACTTAGACTTCGTAATTCAGTATTTGATCTTACTTTCACAGTCTAAGCGTGCATTTCAGTTAGATATTCCACTCTATAAGAGTCGTAACAGGATTAAGCTCTACGAATCAGCCATCCTTTTAGAAACAGCATTAATGGAAAAAAAGGATCAGGATTTTATTGATGCCATAGACCGTATATGTGTCGATATTGAAGGTATAGTTAAAAGTACTATACCAACAGAAGAGATACAAAAACTTAAAACCGCAATCAGACAAAAGCGTTATAAAAATAACGATTTTAATAGGCTCTTGAATGAGTACAACAGCACTCAGACGTTTTTAGCTGAGAGGCGTTTAAACTCTTAGTGCTGCTAGAGAGGCAGGGCAGGATAAATGCAACGACGAATTTATATTTAACTGCGGTGGTGTTTCAAAATCACTACATTAATTTTTTAGATATCCCATTTATTTACTCTGCAATTTCAAGTTAAAGTAGTCAGGTCGCTTCTGACCGGAACCAGGCAACTGGGAAGTGATGCCGGAGCTTAGGTTCCCTTAGCCCGTGAGCAAGATAAAAAGGCGCCCCGGAAACCAATTATTACATGATCAAGCTAAAAGCGTCGGATCTTAAACGATCCGGCAAAAATCTGCCTTCAATCATAAATTTTTAAGTGTGACATATCACATAGCTAATGCCTTCCTCACCAGCCCGTACTTTTGCCGCTAAATCTCGACAACTGCAATTGTGTTTATGGCGGAGATTTAGCGTTCAGGATCAAAATGGAGATCTTTGATGATCGTAAAAAAATTCACCTAAAAAATATTTCAAAGAAGCGTCACAAGTAACGCAATTTAGACTGCTATGAGCGAAAAGCGGACACTCAGATTATTTTTTTTCTATCGATAAGAATCCATTATCTAAAATCAATTATGCTGGCTAATTTGATCAATTAATCTGAGCTTTGCATTGATCAGCTCTTCGCATAAACAGAGCATAAAATTCTTATTTAAAGAACTTCAATCAATACTGCCATCTTTACATCACCTAGCTTTGATGGATAAAACCTGACTCTCTTTCCAATAACAACCAATTTGCTTTTGTCAGTCTGTATTACATCACTGCAAGCGAAGAAATATTCTTCATTGTCGTCAGATGTTATAAAACCAGAATCGCCCCGAATATACTCAACGTTTCCTTCCTGCTTTCCAGGTAAAGCCGCATGCATTATAAGCTCATCGCTGATAGTCGCAGACCTTGTAAGCCACCTTCCTTCTACTACTGATCTTTCATGGCAGATTTTTTCCGAATCAGCCATTCTATGCGTTGGTATCTCCTTTGCAACTGCATAGGAGTAGTCAAAAGCATAGGTTGTCGGTCTTCGTCCTGATCCAAGCTGCACAACATTTATTAGATTATACTCTTGTGACTTGTTCGTATATTTATATAAGGGAACATTCGGGAATTGGAACTTAAAGGCACCTCTTGCTTTGCATACCGTAACCAAAGAATGGAGAAGTTCTAAGTCCTGATTATTAAATTCGGATTCTGATCTATTAGCATGATTAATCAAAGCAGACTTTGCATGTCTTTTCTCAATTTTTACAGCACAATTATTCTCAGAATATGCAGCATCCATAGTCAGATCTAGGAGCTGCATCATTCGGCGCATGTTACCGTTAGATGCGAATATAATCTGCTCTACAGGGTCATCAGATTTGTTGGTAATATTAAAAATATCACTTGCGAATATCTCAGCACTTTCATAAGAATTCGGGTTTAAATAGTTAGAAATCATTTCTATAGTTCTAGAACGGAAGCGTGAATATCCCTGATCACTAAATATGTCATCCTCTAGTATCACCGAATCCCCATATCTTGTTTCAGTAAGCATATCTGAAAAAGAGTTTGGATAAACCGCAATTTTTGTTCTGATAAATGAAGCTGTCCGAAACTGATTCATCAACACTTCAAATAAGCAGGTGTCTTCACCGTTTTTGAAAAAATTCTTATCTAGAGAGCCTGCTTCATCAATAAGCAGAAGTCATACGTATGACCTTTGTGAG
>NZ_LCWL01000139.1:0-2160 GCF_001441695.1 Alishewanella sp. WH16-1
AATTTCTGGGGATACCTCAGAAGGTCGAGACCATGCCAACAAACGCTTGCCAGTGGTATTACGAATGTGAAGGATGCAAAGCGCTGCTCAAGCCGTTAAAAGGTGACTGTTGCGTATATTGTTCTTACGGGACCGTTAAATGCCCTCCTATTCAAGAAGGAAGCAGTTGCTGCAACAAATCTTAATGTCTGCTTTTGGCACTAAGCTGACTATCAGAATTGATCAAGCTTGATCATGAAAAGTGTCAGATCGAATTATGACTAATCCACGTAATTTGACTGGCAGTTTTGAACTGTACCATTGGTCTAACCTGACACAGATAAAGTTTAGACTTATTGATTGGAGATTGCTTAGTTCATGAGTTTTTCAATTAGTCTGAAATGTCTAATTCGGGCGATAATGTCTGATTAAAAAACGTCCTGAAAGCTGAGCTCTTTTGGCTTATCTTTAAACCGAACATTAACTCCTTTTCCATGATTATAGTCTTCCCAACCGACATATTCCCCAGGTTCCAATATTTTTAATTTATTCATCGGTAGTAAAAAAGGATTGTTAGATCTTGTGATTACAGAGCTCCGCTTACTTGCCGTTTCAGCAAGTCGTTTCTGACTGATATAACTTTCGCCATTCTCAAGAGCGTCTTTATACGTATCGTTCAGAAGGTTTTTCAACTTTCTGAAGTTTCCGCTCGAATACGCGTACAATCTGCGGTGCATCTCTTCCGATGCGAGTTCTGATGGTTCCGGTAAATCCATCAGCTTCTCAAACATAGATAAAAACCCCTGGTACTTGTGCAACTCGCTATCAGTACTGATACGGAAAGGGCTAAGTGTTCTACGCCGCTCAAAACGGCTTGATAGCTGACTAACGCTGTCTAAAATCACCGAACTGTACGGCATACCAAATAGCGCCATAGGTATTTTGGTGTCGACTATCAGGCTTTTAATGGAATTTGCCGTTTCCTTAAGTATTTTCAGACTTTTACGCTCTATCAAGTGCTGGAATTCGTCGATAATAATTAGTTCTAATCGACAGTTCCAGGCTAACTCCTTGATTTGTTTTCGTAGTGCAACTTCGTTGCTAGACTCGAATGGATATGGATGGCCAAGATCTGACAAAATTTGTTGAAACAGTGCCACTGAATTGGCCTCGCCAGGCAAGGTGGTCGACAACACTGGTATGTAGGTGCCTTCGTATGAATCATTTCTTGCATTCAGTTCGAGGTACTTATTAATGAGTGACGTTTTACCGGCCCCCGCATCACCGGTAACAATTATACATTCAGGGTCGCCACCAAGCTTTGACAGCTCCCTGCATTCATCTAGCTCATTTAGCACTGCTTTGAGAAAAGGGCTTGCAACAAATGCTGAACGAAAACGAGCTAGCCTTGCCTTGATTTCTTTTTCACTGAGTTTTGCTGCCATGTTATAGGAACTCCCAGCCAGTGGTATCTACAGGTTTACTTGGTCTCTTCTTCGGTTCGTCTCCGACATTGGAGTCAGATGTTAGGTTTGCAGGTTCATCCTGCTTCTCAGAAGCCGATGCTTTTGCTCGCCTTGAGTCTTCGACATACCTTGCTGCTTTAGATGTTCGACCTGTGCGTTTTGATGATCGCGTTTTTGCAGTGAAAGCCTCGTCAACCAACTGGTGAATACGACTATTTGCTTCTTGAATATCATCATCGCAATAGCTATCTCCAACCTCTTGTCTGGTAGCTTTACAGTTGATCATGTGCTGATGGAGCGTCACTGAAGAAGCGTACTCAAACTTCACTGCCGGCACTTTAAGAAAGCACTTCGTCAGTTGATTGGACACATAGATATACCCGAGATTCTCTGGATCTACCTTAAAAACAACCTGATGATCACCAACTCGCGCCCGGAGCTCAGCCAGTGCATGACTGGAGTAACGAAGGTGCCTGAACGTCACTCCATCCCGCCGTAACTGGCCGCTAAGCGTCCGACAGAAGATCAGATTCAAATCTTCAATATCGAACTCAGTTTGAACAGGAGCAAACTTTTCAAACGCTTTCGTCCATGTATGGTTAGGGATGCGGTCTCGTTTCGCATTCGGGCCTGCATGGTAAATGTCACAAATCCAGATATGAATAATCTGCTGCAACCTATCCATATCAACAACTGCGTATTTCGGGATGATCCG
>NZ_LCWL01000145.1:0-107042 GCF_001441695.1 Alishewanella sp. WH16-1
AGTTTTAACGAGGCTGCAAGCGGATATTTATAAAAAAAATTGATTACAGCACTGTTTGCTTATTAAAGCCTCATTTTGGTTATTTTTATAGCCGTAGCATATTAAAACAACTGATATTACTTGTTGGCTGTTCAGAAAATAGTCGTTAAGATAGAGTGGCTTTATATAACAAGAATCATTTTTCAACTAAGCTGCAGGAATTCATTATGTCATCTATGTTACGCGCATCCCTTCCTTATACACTGGCACTTGCTGTTATCGCTTTTTTAGTTTTTAACTTTGCCGTGACCTTACCCTTGTCGTCTGGCTGGGCATTTATTGCTGGCGTTCTTACATGTGGCATTCTGGTGCCTATTCTGGTCGATGTAAAAGGCCCGGCTGTTAGCGCTGAAATTTCTACTCAGGAAATCCCCAACAACGACTTTAGCGGTGAGACTGCAACCTTATATGTGGGAAATCTGCCCTATCGCGCCAATGAAGATGCTGTAAAAGCACTATTCAGTCGTTACGGTACTGTGGTCAATGTGCGACTGATGAAGGATCGCCAGACTGGACGTCGTCGGGGTTTTGGCTTTGTCGAAGTCGCCGCAGCAGACGCCAATCAAATGATTACCAAGCTCAATGATTTCGAATTTCAGGAACGCACATTAAAAGTGCGTGAAGCTCGTGAGCGTCAGGATGAAGATAATTCCAATGACGAGTAATTGAGGTTTAACGCCGGCATAGTGTCGGTGGTTAAATTTGGCTCTACGGTAAAAAGCGCTTAAAATAGCGCTTTTTTCTTGCATACTGAGAGTCGAATGTCGTTAGGTCAGGTATTTCCCGCACAATATGAACAGCAACTTGCCGATAAAGCAATTAGGTTGCAACAGTTATTACAAGCTTTGCCCTTACCGACATTACAGCTTTATCGTTCTGCCGATTCGCATTTCAGACAACGGGCCGAATTTCGAATTTGGCATAACGGTGACGATCTTTATCACTGCATGTTTGATCCGGCAACGAGGCAGCCTGTTCGGATAGACTCGTTTCCGGTAGCAACGAAACCGATTGCTAACTTTATGCCGGTTTTATTAAAGGCTATCCAGTTTAATCATGAATTGCGTTACCGGCTTTATCAGGCCGATTATCTGGCAACCACCAGCGGCGAGCTCCTGGTCAGTCTTATTTATAAGCGCAAACTGGATGAGCAATGGCTAACAGCAGCTCAGCAACTTCAGCAAGAATTGTCACCTCTGTATAACGTGCGCTTTATTGGCCGCGCCAGGAAACAAAAGTTGGTGGTGACGGATGACTTTGTAACCGAGCGATTTACGGTGGCAAATACTACTCTGCACTACCAACAACTTGAAGGCAGTTTTACTCAGCCTAATGCTGGCGTGAATCAACAAATGCTCAACTGGGCAGCAGATTGTGCCCGGGGTTTATCGGGTGACTTATTAGAGCTTTATTGTGGTAACGGTAATTTCTCTTTGGCATTAGCCAGCCAATTCGGACAAGTTGTTGCTACCGAACTGGCGCGCAGCTCTATTCAATCAGCAAAGTACAATATTGCGCTGAATAACATAGAGAATGTGCAAGTACTGCAAATGTCTGCTGAAGATGTTGCTGCGGCTTTGCAGCAAGGCAGCAAGCTAAAAGATCTCGACCTCTCGACTTTGCAACTTAATACCGTACTGGTTGATCCACCACGGGCAGGTTTAGATCCAGCCACGCTGGAGTTAGTCAGCCGTTTCCAATCGATTATTTATGTTTCTTGCAATCCGGAAACGCTTGCTGCCAACCTGATGGAACTGAGCAACACTCATTCCATCAGCAGGCTGGCATTATTTGATCAGTTTCCTTACACCCATCATATTGAAACCGGTGTATTGCTGACCAAAATCTAATCCGGTTGCTTGCGTCCATAACTCGCTGCGCCATGCGCCAGCCAGCGCAGCTGGGTAATGGTCCTTTTCGTCAACTGCGGATAGAGTTCTCGCGGTGCATCCAAGGCATCAGCGCCGGTGTGGAACACCAGTGTTACCATGGCTTCGGCCTGTAATTGCGCATGCTCTAGCGGACATTGAGTCTGTTTGCGCAGATAATGCGCCAGCTCAGCACAAAAATGCTGAATCTCCCGCGCAACAGCACCTCGAAAGGCAGCTGAGGTACCAGAGCGTTCACGCAACAATAAACGGAACACGTTACTGTTTTCAGCGACAAACTCCATAAAGGTTTCAACTGAGGTACTGATCACACTGCCATGTTTTTCTATGCGCAGCCGCGCCTGCCGCATCAGTTGTCGCAACATCAGACCGGCCTCATCAACCAGCGTCAGCCCCAGTTCATCCATATCAGCAAAATGACGGTAAAATGATGTCGGGGCTATCCCTGCTTCGCGCGCAACTTCACGCAAACTTAGACTGGCAAAGCCTTTTTCGGCGCTAAGCTGTGAAAAGGCAGCATTAATAATCGCCTGCCGGGTGCGCTCTTTCTGTTCTGCTCTGGTCACTATGCATCCCTTTCTTACTGCTGTTCAGCCGATTTACCTTGACCAGCCGTTAGCAGCTCGGTAAATTGGCGTACAGTTGTAAGCTCAAAGTGTGAATTCATGAAAAAACATCCAATCATCTGGACAAACGTTATCCTGTTCAGCCTGACTTTTCTGGTTGCGGCTATTGCCGTACCCTATTATGCCCTGACAGTTGGCTTTACCGCAGCAGAAATTATCGCCACTATCCTCTGTATGGGTTATTGCGGTATTTCGATTACGGCAGGTTATCACCGGCTATGGGCACATAAAACTTATGATGCTCACCCAGTTTTGCAATGGATTTTCGCTATCGGCGGTGCCTTTGCGCTGCAGAACAGCGCTATTCATTGGTCATCTGATCACCGGGTCCATCACCGTCATGTCGATAATAATGAAAAGGATCCTTACTCTGCCGGCCGCGGCTTCTGGTATAGCCATATCGGCTGGATGTTACGTGACTACCAGGGTGAGAGCTATTTTGACTATAGTAATGTGCGCGATTTGCAAAAGAACCCAATCCTGGCTTTTCAACATAAACATTACTTAGTACTGGTACTCTTGACTAATATCGGTATTCCACTGTTGCTGGGCCTGCTGGTTGGCAATATCTGGGGTATGTTACTGAGTGTTGGCGTATTACGTCTGGTATTGAGTCACCACTTTACGTTTTTTATCAACTCACTGGCGCATATCTGGGGTAAGCAGACCTATACCGATGAAAACAGTGCCCGGGATAACGGTTTTTTAGCCTTTCTGACCTATGGCGAGGGTTATCATAACTATCATCATATTTTTGAATATGATTACCGTAACGGTATTCGCTGGTGGCAGTTTGATCCCACCAAATGGCTGATTAAGACTTGCTCATACCTGAAATTAACCGGCAATTTGCGAACAGTACCGGAAGATCGGATTGCCCAGGCAGTAGCGAAAATGCAACTAAAGCGCGCCAAGGATAAAGCCCGCCATCTGCCAAACGCCGAACAACTGCTCGCCTTGCTGGAGCAGGAATATCAGCTGTTAGTGGCAAAAATTCAGGATTATTATCAACTTAAAAAAGAGCTGTTACAGCAAAAACGTAATGCCCTGGTTGATCAGTATCATGCGTCAGAGTTTATGCAGCGTTATCAGGAATTGAAGCTGCACTTACAACAGCAACAAAACCATTGGCAACGCCTGACCGCAGCCTTTAGTTAAGCGAGCGCTTGTTCCGGAAAAAAGAGGCTAACGCCTCTTTTTTTGTGTTCGATAACTGTTATGCTAATTTCCATTAGGAATTTGACAGGATTGGCTAGCGTGTCAGTAAAAGCATCGAAAAAACAACCCAGTTATGATTATGACGCCATTGTAATAGGTACCGGCCCCGGCGGTGAAGGGGCTGCTATGTATCTGGCAAAAAGCGGCAAACGCGTTGCGGCTATCGAGCGCTACCAGGCGGTGGGTGGCGGCTGTACCCATTGGGGTACCATTCCGTCTAAGGCATTACGGCACTCGGTCAGCCGCTTAATTGAATTTAACGAAAACCCGCTATTTCAGGTCGAAGAGCAGATGAAAGGGTTAACCTTTTCACAGATCCTGAAGCATGCGGCCGGGGTAATTCGCAAGCAAGTGCGGCTGCGCAGCGGCTTTTATGATCGTAATCTGGTAAAGATTTATCAGGGCGAAGCGCGTTTTATAGATAATCATACCCTCGAAATCACCCATACCGATGGCAGTAGCTACACACTTAGCGCTGAGACTATCGTCATTGCAACCGGATCCCGCCCGTACCGGCCACCGCAAGTTGATTTTAATCATCCGCGTATTTATGACAGCGATACTATTTTGTCACTGGATCACGACCCGCGGCATATTATTATTTTTGGTGCCGGGGTTATCGGCTGTGAATATGCGTCGATTTTCAGAGGTCTTGGCGTACGGGTCGATCTGGTCAATACCCGTGATCGCCTCCTGTCATTTATGGACACCGAAATTTCAGATGCGCTGAGTTATCACTTCTGGAATTCCGGCATGACCATCCGCCACGGTGAAGAACTGTCGCATGTTGAAGGCCGTGATGATGGCGTAGTTTTACACCTGCAATCGGGTAAACGGATGAAAGCTGACTGCTTCCTGTTCGCTAACGGCCGCACCGGCAATACTGAAATGCTGAATCTGGAGGCGGTAGGTCTGGCGGCTGATAGTCGCGGCCTGTTAAAAGTAAATAGTGAGTATCAGACAGCGGTTGATAATATCTATGCCGTCGGTGATGTAATTGGTTATCCCAGTCTGGCCAGCGCTGCCTATGACCAGGGCCGGTTAGCGGGAGAGGCTATTGTTAAAGGCAATCTGGACGGGCATTTGATTGCCGATATTCCGACTGGTATTTACACCATTCCGGAGATGTCCTCAGTCGGCAAAACCGAGCAGGAACTCACCGCCGCCAAAATACCTTACGAGGTCGGCCGGGCGCAATTTAAGCATTTGGCCAGAGCGCAAATCGCCAATACCAGCGCCGGCAGCCTGAAAGTGTTATTTCACCGCGATACATTAGAAATTCTGGGGATTCATTGTTTTGGGGAGCGGGCGGCGGAGATTATCCATATCGGCCAGGCCATTATGATGCAAAAGAACGGTGGTAATAATCTGAATTACTTTGTGCATACCACCTTTAACTACCCAACGATGGCCGAGGCTTATCGGGTTGCAGCGCTCAACGGGTTAAACCGCTTGTTCTGATGTTCTGAGTCTTAGCGCAGTAGCTCACTACTGCGCTATCAGCTTCACCTAAAACTTACTCGGCGATCTCTGCATTCATATGGTACATCGGACTAAGGTCCTGCACCGCCTCGATAAAGATCCCGGCATGCTCAGGATCAACATCCGGTGTAATGCCATGTCCCAGATTAAAGATATGACCTGAACCCTGGCCAAAGCCATCCAGAATAGTTTGCACTTCCTGACGGATCCGCTCAGGTGTACCGAGTAGGATCGAAGGGTCCATATTACCCTGTAACGCCACCTGATGCCCTACGCGGGCACGGGCATTGGCGATATCAGTCGTCCAGTCTAAACCTAAGGCATCACAGCCTGTTGCAGCCATCATTTCCAGCCACTGGCCACCGTTTTTGGTGAATAAAGTCACCGGCACTCTACGGCCATCCGCTTCACGGGTTAAACCGTTCAAAATTTGTTGCATATAACTGAGCGAATATTCTTGGTAATCGCGCGGGGTCAGCACCCCACCCCAGGTATCAAAGATCATCACGGCCTGAGCGCCGGCTGCAATTTGCGCATTCAGATACAGGGTCACGCTTTGCGCCAGCTTATCCAGCAGCATATGTAGCACTTCTGGCTCGCTGTACATCATCTTCTTGATGATACTAAAGGTTTTACTACCACTACCCTCAACCATATAGGTCGCTAGCGTCCAGGGACTACCTGAAAAGCCAATTAACGGCACACTACCCTGCAACTCACGACGGATAGTACGGACTGCGTCCATTACGTAACGCAGCTCCTGTTCCGGATCCGGAATGGGTAAATGTACAACATCCATAAAATCGCGGATCGGCTTACTAAATTTAGGGCCTTCGCCGACACCAAAGCTTAAACCCAAGCCCATGGCGTCAGGGATGGTCAGAATATCGCTAAATAAAATGGCAGCATCTAACGGGTAACGGCGCAAGGGTTGCAACGTCACTTCACAGGCTAATTCCGGATTCTTGCAAAGTGACATAAAATCACCGGCCTGAGCACGGGTGGCACGATACTCTGGTAAATAACGTCCGGCTTGCCGCATCATCCAAATTGGGGTTCTATCAACCGGCTGCCGCAGTAACGCCCGCAGGTAACGATCATTTTTTAGTTGCATAATTTATCCGCCATAACACCTTTTGTCGCATTCTAACAGCTTGCGGGCAGCAGCTCTATGATCTGGCGCTAAAAGCCGCACGCTTTACCTTTACGTCAACTGCAAAAAATATTCAGCTTAGGTTCATTTTTTTCAATTTCACCCTTGTGTCAGTAAAACGCATCTGTTATAACACTATTGCGCTAGTGAAGTTCTAACAACGAAGAAGCTCGATCTACGAGACCTAAAGCTCCAATTTGAAGCCACCTTGAGTGGCTTTTTTATTTTCAGTTTTTCGCCAGGCATTTCGCTTGCGCCAACGCAATCAACTGCCCGGATAGGGTTTGCAAGCCTGGCGTTTCTGGTAACTGGTCAAGCGGACACCAGTAGGCCTCAGCTATTTCCTCTGGCTGGCACTGGATCTCTCCGCCGGCATAATCAGCCAAAAAGCCGGTCATTAAAGAATGGGGAAAAGGCCACGGCTGACTGCCGACATAGTGCAAATTGGTGATATCGATCCCCACTTCTTCTTTTACTTCCCTTACTGCTGCCTGCTCCAGAGTTTCGGCCGACTCGACAAAACCCGCCAGCACCGAAAAAAAGCCGGCTTTGTGGCGGGTGGAGCGCGCCAGCAAAATCTGCTCGTCTTTTACTACGGCGACTAAGACACAGGGGGCGATACGAGGGTAACAGCGGTGGCCACAGCGGTGACAAAGCGTTGCCAGCTCCCAGTTAACCAGACGCATCGCACTGCCACACTGACCGCAAAAACGGTGTGTTTGCAAAAACAACGCGACCTGGGTCGCCCGGGCAGCAAGCTGAAACAGCGCTTCGCCCTGTTCCAATAAGGCGCGGGCGGAATGCCAATCTGCTTCATTCGGCGGCCGGTCGTCATAAACCACCAGATAACATGGCTGCAGCTGGTATTCGCCCAGTTTACAGATCATCGCGTCTGCCAGCTGCAACGGCAGAGCTGCCAGCTCCGCAAAGGGTACAGTGCCATCTGTGGTCAGAAATAACCGACCCTGACTAACAATAAACCAGTAAGCCAACTGCCCGGATGATACTTTTACACTATGTTCAATCATTACAGCCTCTGTTTTAATGCGGAGGTTTTAGCAAGAATGGCAGCATCATACTCTGCACCGCTGAGCTGACCAATAAAAAAACGGTTGATCTTTTGTTGGAAATTCTTTTAATTAGCAGTATTGCAGCAAAGTTACTGCATCTAAGGAGAGGCAAATGTACACCCGCGTACAGCAAGCGCAACAGAAGTGGGGCGGCAGCCTGAATGCGATAGACAATTGGTTGCAGGAGAGACGCGAGCTGATTGTTTGTTATTGCCGTCTGGCGGGATTACCGCCCTTCGAAAAGGATCGCCATACCATGCCCTCGCAGGACAAAATTAAAGAGTTCTGTCAGTTACTGATGGATTATTTATCGGCAGGCCACTTTGAGGTGTACGAGCAAATCGTAGCCCAATGTGCGGTAAACGGTACCGACAGTCGCAAACTTGCCGACTCGCTTTATCCGAAAATTTCGGTCTCTACTGACTTAGCACTGGAGTTTAACGACAAATATGCCGATCATCTGAGCACCCGCAGAAGCGGTTCCTTTGATTTAGAGCTTTCGGCACTGGGGCAAGCCCTGGAAGAACGGTTTGCGTTGGAGGATAAGTTAATCGATACCTTACACGCTAAACATCAATCCACCCAAACCATCGCCTGAGTAGAGATCCCGCTCTGCAAAATTCGGGGCAAAATTACCAATAAAAAAAGCGGCAACTTGCCGCTTTTTTTGCTTAAACAACTGATTACTCAGCTTTAATAATATCTAACAGCTCAACTTCGAACACCAGTACGCTGTTTGGCGGAATGGTGCCCATATCACGTTCGCCATAGGCCAGCTCTGATGGGATAGTGAAGCGGAATTTCGAGCCAACGTTCATCAGCTGTACACCTTCAGTCCAGCCTGGGATCACGCGGTTTAACGGGAACTCAACCGGTTCGCCACGATCGACAGAGCTATCAAACTTAGTGCCATCAGTCAGGGTACCGGTGTAGTGCACTTTTACGGTATCAGTGGCAGCAGGTTTAGCACCTTCTGCCGCTTGCAGTACTTCATACTGCAGACCCGATTCCGTCACTGAAACACCTTCTTTCTTGGCGTTTTCATCCAGATAAGCCTGACCAGCAGCCTTGGCAGAAGCCGCTGCGGCTTCTGCCAGCTTAGCTTGCTCAGTACGGTAGGTTTCATCTAACGCGGACAGTAACTGCTGAATATCTTCTTCAGACACTTCCGACTTACCGGCCATGCCGTCCTGCACACCACGTAAAATCAGCTCAGCGTTTAAGTCAACCGCAATTTTACCGTATTCATCAACAGTGCTTTGTAAATAACGACCTGCTGACACACCCAGACTATAGGCTTGTTTCGCCTGTTCAGTTTCTAATACCGGTGCTGGTGCGGCCTTTTCTTCTTTTTGACAGGCTGTCAGGGTCAGCAAAGCGACCGCGATCAGGGTAAATTTGGTTTTTAAGCGCATTCTTTTCTCCATAGTGCAGCCTTAAGACTGCGAAAGTATGTTTTAATAAAGGTTAGCTCGCTTAGCTATACTAACGCTTTGTGTGGATGAGGTTAACACCTGTCATGAAATATCCTGTACTTTTGCTGCTCGGTGGCCTGTTGCTGACCGCCTGCAACAAGCCGGAAACGCAACCGGTTTCCAGCTGGCCACATGTGGCACCGGGCAGTTATGCAGCAGCCATCTCAGCCGATGCCCGCTACGCTGCTGTTTCATCCATTCAGGATGGGGTTGCGCTGTGGGATCTGCAAAACAATGCCCTGCTCTATCAATGGCGGCATCAGGACAGTAGCGATAATCTGGTCTTTACGCTGGCCATTAGTGACGACAACAGTCATGTTGTAACCGCCGATCACAGTACCTTTGCCCTGTGGCGCACCGCCGATGGCCAGAACGTCGGCTATTGGCAAACCGATAACAGCAGTATCCGCGATATTGCCCTGTCTAATAACGGCGCCCATATTCTGGTTGGACGCAGCGATAACGTGGTACAACATATTACGCTTAGCAGCGGCCGGCGCCTGGACTTTCTGGGGCACAGCGAGCGTATTAACAGTGTCGCCTTATCACCGAATGGCCGCTATGCCCTGACCGGTAGCAATGATTATCAGGCGTACCTCTGGGACACTCAGACCGCACAAATCCTATATAGTTTCCCGCATCCAAGCCGGGTGACCAAAGTCGCCTTTGACCCACAGGGCCGTTATGCGTTTACCGCTGATAGTCAGCAATTAGCGCAAATCTGGGATATTCAAAGCGGGCAACGGGTGAGCTCCTTGCAAATGCTGGCCAGACAACAAATTTTTAGTGCTGTGCGTTTCAGTCAGGATGGCCGCTTTTTACTCACCGGCGCCCCAACCCGCAACCTGGTACTCTGGGATGTACAAAGTGGCCGGGAGCTGCAACGCTGGCGGGTTTCCCCCAGAGTTGGCAGTCGCCCACCCAGTGCAGTGGTACATGCCGTCGCTTTTCTGGATGAAAACCGTATAATTAGCGAAAGCTCCAGTGGCCTGGCTGAAGTATGGGAAATCCGTTATGACTGAGCAACCCTCAGCAATAGAACTACATTTGATTGAGCTGGAAAGCAAAATTGCTTTTCAGGAAGATACAATGCACAGCCTGCACGAGGAGCTGCTGGCTCATCAACGCAAGATTGAGCAACTGCAACGGCAAATTCTGCTGATGGCGCAAAAGTTACAACAATTACCGGAAGACAGCGGTATTTTGCGACCGGAAGAAGAACCGCCACCGCCGCACTATTAAGGCCACTCCGATCAAGCCAGCAACAGTGCTGGCCTATTCTGGCTTAAAGACCCCAATCACCAATTCCTTCTCGCGGGTCGATTGCACCACTTGCTGCTCTGGCTGCGCCATCTGATGCCCACAGGCCACACATTCCACCTTCTCAACATTGTTTTCAATAAACAAACTCATGGTATCGGTGGCTTTACACTGTGGGCAGGTCGCGCCAGCGATAAAACGCTTTTTCTTACGGGTGGTCATACAGGCTCCAACGGGCACAAAAAGCCGGACGAAATTTTAGTTTCAGCCGGATATAGCGTAAAATCGCCGACTTAGTTCACTGGTACAAGGTAAAACATGATCCAGCTTCAGCAGGTAGAATTAAGACGCGGTATCCAGGCACTGTTTACAGGGGCCGATCTTACCGTATTTCCGGGGCAAAAGGTGGGAATTGTCGGCGCCAACGGTTGTGGTAAATCCAGCTTATTTGCGCTGCTGCAAGGTAAATTACATGCCGATGCCGGTAATGTCAGCATTCCTGCTGCCTGGGTGATCGCAACAGTGGCCCAGGAAACGCCGGCCCTGGACTGTTCCGCCCTGGATTATGTGTTACAAGGCGAGCCTGAACTCTATCCCTTGCTGCTAAAAGCCCGCAGTCAATGCAGCGACAGCGATCTGGCAGCGGTACATCAGCAAATTGAAGCGCTGGATGGCTACCGTGCCGAAGCCAAGGCCGGTACCCTGCTGGCGGGTTTGGGATTTAGTGGCGAGATGCAGCAACAGACCGTGAAGTCGTTTTCCGGTGGCTGGCGGATGCGGATGAACCTGGCACGGGCGCTGATGCAAAAAGCCGAGCTGTTACTGCTCGATGAGCCAACCAACCACCTGGATCTGGATGCGGTACTCTGGCTGGAAAAGTACCTCAGTAACTATCCGGGCACCTTACTGCTGATTAGCCATGATCGGGATTTTCTTGATGCAGTGACCGACAATACTGTGCATATCGAACGCCAGTGTCTGACGCTGTATAAAGGCAATTATAGCCAGTTCGAGCGCCAGCGCGCAGAACAACTGGCGCAACACCAGGCGAACTTTGAAAAGCAACAGCGCCAAGTGGCGCACTTGCAACAATTTATCGACCGCTTTAAAGCCCAGGCCACCAAAGCCCGGCAGGCACAGAGCCGGATTAAAGCGTTGGAGCGGATGACCATACTGGCACCGGCGCACGTTGATTCGCCGTTTAACTTCAGTTTCCGCGAGCCACGGGCCTTACCCAACCCACTGTTAAAACTGGAACAGGTCCAGGCCGGCTACAGCGGCAAGCCCATTCTAAGCAATATTAACTTTCAGTTGCTGCCAGGTAGTCGTATCGGCTTACTCGGGCGTAATGGCGCCGGTAAATCCACACTAATCAAATTACTCAGTGGTGAGCTACCGCCACTGGCTGGTGAACTCTGGTATGCCAGTGGCGTTAGTCTTGGTTATTTTGCCCAGCACCAACTGGAAACCCTCAGACCGCAAGATTCGCCACTGCAGCATCTGGTACGACTGGACCCGCAGGTTCCTGAGCAGAAGCTACGTGATTTTCTTGGTGGTTTTGGTTTTCACGGCGACAAAGCGCTGGAACCCTGTGCGCCTTTCTCCGGCGGCGAAAAGGCACGCCTGGTGCTGGCGTTATTGGTGTATCAGCGCCCGAATTTGCTTTTGCTGGACGAACCGACTAACCATTTGGATCTGGAAATGCGCGAAGCCATCGTAATGGCGCTACAGGATTTTGCCGGTGCCATAGTAGTGGTTTCGCACGACCGCCACTTGCTGACCAGCACCACTGACGAATTTTATTTAGTGGCGAATGGCAAAGTCGCACCCTTCGATGGCGACTTGCAGGACTATTACCAGTGGCTGCAACAAGATGCCCGGCAAAGCCAGCAGAGTGCGGCACCGGAAACCGTCAGTAGCAATAGTGCTGCAGTGCGCAAAGATCAAAAACGCTTGGAGGCGGAGCTGCGTAATGTGCTGCGACCACTGAAGCTGAAAATTGACAAGCTGGAGCTACGGCAGCAACAACTGGAAACTCAGCTGGCCAGCCTGGAGCAACAACTGGCTGAGCCAACCATCTACGAAGCCGCTAACAAAGCCCAGCTAACTAAACTGCTGACAGAACAAACCCAGGCCAGCAGCGAACTGGCGCAAGTAGAAGAAAGCTGGTTTGAGGCGCAAGAGGCGCTGGAACAACAAAGCCAACTTTTCTGGCAGCAAAATCAGTAGGGACAAAGCGATCTATGCAGCAGAGGCCAGTGCAGCAAATGACAGTGCAGCAGCTTAATGCCGACGCCTTCTGGCAAGTCAGCCTGGCGTTTTACCCACAGGTGCAGCCGCTTTGCCTGCAGTTACAGGACAATTGGCAGGCCAATGTTAATCTGCTGCTGCTACTCAGCTATACCGAGCAGCTGGGCTGGCAGCTGGATGCCGCTAGTCTGACGCAGGGCTTACAGCAACTGGCACCGTTAAGTCAGCACATTACTCAGGTATTGCGCCAGTGCCGGCGAGAGCTGCCTAAACTGCCGCTGGATAGTAACCAGCAAACGGAACTAAAACAGGGACTTTTACAAACCGAGTTGGTGGCAGAACGGCTGGAGCAGCAACTGCTGTGTCACTACTTACGCTTCAAGCTGGCAAGCAACCCGGACAACCTGAGCCTATACTGCCAGCAGTTAGCCGCAACAAACGAAGCGCTACAACGGGCATTATTTGATCTGCGTCAAGCTGCCGCCCGCTTTGCCGCGGCCAGCTGAGTAACTTTGATCCAGGTCATATCAGCGCCTGCTGCCCTTGCCTACACTTCCCTCAAGCAACTTCAGGAGGGAAATCCTATGAACCTATGGCATGAGTTTTTAAACGACCCGGTAATTTTTATTTCTTTTACCGGCCTGGCCATTGTGATTGGCCTGTGCATTTTCTACGCGGTGTACTTTATGTACAAAGTCGGTAATGCTGAGGAACAAACCAAGTAAAACCAGACGGTTTAACAGGTCGGGCAGATGCCCTAATACTCCAGATGCTGGAGTTTATCGGCCACACCATTCCAGGCATCCGCATCGGCGGGTGCCGCTTTGACTTCACGGATATTCGGCCACAGCTTAACCAGCTCGGCATTTAACGCGACAAAGCCTTCCTGACCTGGCGGCAGTTTATCTTCCTGAAAAATCGCCGTGGCCGGACATTCCGGCTCGCATAAACCGCAATCAATACAAATCACCGGGTCAATAGCCAGAAAATTTGGCCCTTCAAAGAACGCATCAACCGGGCATACCGCCACACAATCGGTATATTTACATTTGATACAGTTCTCACTTACCACAAAGGCCATGGCAACTTCCTCCGCTATTTTGCGCGATCATACTGAAGCAAACGTGAAACACAACAGGAAAGCGGACAGCCGGCGTCAGATCGCGTAAAATACTGGCTTTACCGGTAAACCGGCCCGCAATCTGAGACTCGAGTGTTATGTTACGTTTAACCGAAATTAAATTACCGCTGCAGCATCAAGATGAACAGGCTGAATTGCGCGCAGCCATTCTGGCCAAACTGGGCATCAGCGACAGTGATTTAAACCATTTCAGCGTGTTTAAACGTGGCATTGACGCCCGTAAAAAATCTGATATTCAACTGATTTATACCCTGGATCTGGACGTTGCCGGCGAAGCGGCACTGCTAAAACGTTTTCAGAAAGATCCGCATGTGTCGGTTGCGCCGGATACCCGTTATAAATATGTCGCGCCAATTCCTGCCGCCGCAGCTGAACGACCAGTCGTGGTCGGCTTTGGTCCCTGTGGTTTGTTTGCCGCACTGATCCTGGCCGAAATGGGCTTAAAACCTATAGTGTTAGAGCGCGGTAAAGCCGTGCGCGAGAGAACCAAAGATACCTTTGGTTTTTGGCGTGGCCAGGCTTTGAATACCGAATCCAATGTGCAGTATGGCGAAGGCGGCGCCGGAACCTTTTCCGATGGCAAGCTATATAGCCAGGTCAAGGATCCGAAACACTATGGCCGCAAAGTGCTGACCGAGTTCGTTGCCGCCGGGGCACCGGACGAAATACTCTATGTCAGTAAGCCGCATATCGGTACTTTTAAATTGGTGTCGATGATTGAAAAGATGCGCGCCAAAATCACCGAGCTGGGTGGTGAAATTCGCTTTAGTACCCGGGTCGATCAGCTGCATATCAATAACCAGCAACTGGAAGGGGTGACGCTGCATAACGGCGACTACCTGCCCTGCCGGCATCTGGTGCTGGCCGTTGGCCACAGTGCCCGCGATACTTTTCAGATGCTGTACGATGCCGGCGTCTATATTGAAGCCAAACCCTTTTCGGTTGGCTTTCGGATTGAGCATGAACAATCCCTGATTGATGAATGCCGCTGGGGGCCAAATGCCGGCCACCCTATTCTCGGTGCTGCCGATTATAAGCTGGTGCATCATTGTCAGAATGGCCGTACTGTCTACAGTTTCTGTATGTGCCCGGGCGGTACTGTAGTTGCTGCTGCGTCCGAAGAGGGCGGCGTGGTGACCAATGGAATGAGTCAGTATTCCCGCCACGAGCGTAATGCCAATAGCGCAATAGTGGTGGGCATTGATCCGGAACGTGACTATCCGGGCCACCCGCTGGCTGGTATCGATTTACAACGTAAACTGGAACGTGCAGCCTTTGAGTTAGGCGGGGCCGACTACCATGCACCGGCACAGCTGATTGGCGATTTTCTTGCGGGTAAATCCTCTGCCGAGTTAGGTGAGGTTAAGCCCTCTTACACGCCGGGGATCCGGCTTACCGATCTGTCTGCGGTATTGCCCGACTTTGCTATCGCCGCCATCCGCGAAGCCATCCCGGCTTTTGATAAGCAGATTAAAGGTTTTGCCAAAGCTGATGGCTTACTGACCGGCGTGGAAACCCGCACCTCATCACCGATTTGTATTAAACGCGGCAAAGATTTCCAGAGCCTGAACGTGCGCGGCCTCTACCCCGCCGGTGAAGGCGCCGGTTATGCTGGCGGTATTTTATCTGCCGGCATTGACGGCATAAAGGTAGCCGAAGCGCTGGCACTGGATTTACTGCAGCAAAGTATCGCATCAGCCTGATTCGGATTTAAGTAAGAATTAGGGCGGTAAATATTTTTTATTCGCCCTCTTGTTAATTGCTGCAAAACTGGCCATTATCACTTTAGTAGTAGTAAAAGGGTCGTCGTATAGACTATGCGTTGGTTTAATCTGTTTATCGCGGTGTTTTATCTGAGCCTGTTGGTGACAACAGACGCAGGTATTACCCATGACAGCAGATTATCGCCGTTAGCTGATAGTCCTTATCAGGCATTACATGCTGAAAGTAGTCATCTGGGTCAAAGCAAGAGCAGTAATGAGCAGGAGCCAGATGAACCCGACAGCCTGAATGCAACTGTAAAAGTGCCTGGCCAAAGTCTGCTACCTACTCTTAACTCGCTGTATCAAACTCCCTGGTTATCACATCGTAGCAGCCCGGATAGCGCCCGCGCACCACCCGTAGTTTAATCGCACTTAACATCAGCTCGTTTTATTTGTTAATTCCGGCGCGGCCTCTGCGTGCCTATTAGTGTGAGAAGCTATTATGAAAACTTTATCATTATTTAATTTAGATGCTGTTGATCAATTAATCCAACCAACCGATTTTACCGAAACCTCGCTGAATTCACCGGCGCTAAGCGTGTTAAGTGACTTCAAACATAACCAGCCAACGATGATCGAGGGCAATACCTCGGCCACGCAGGCGCTGCAAATGATGCAGCTGGAACACTGTCAGTTAAAACTGGTAGTCGATGCCGACGAGCGGATGCTCGGTCTAATCCATATCGAGCAACTATCTGAACAGGCATTATTGCGGCAGGTTATTCAGGGTAATAGCCGTGATGAAATCAAGGTACGGGATCTGATGCGGCCACGTGAGCGCATCAAGGCGCTGGCTTATCAGCAACTACAAAACTGCACCATCGCCGACGTGGTCAATACCCTGCAATCGAATGGCGAGGCCTTTTGTCTGGTGGTGGACCGCGATAACCATCAGATCCGTGGCGTGATCCATGCGCAGGAGCTGGCACGGCGCTTACATATGCCGTTAGCTATCCGCCAGCAACCGACTTTTTTGCGGATCTTCGATAGTTTAACCGCTTAACCTTTCAGGTCTGCGGGCTGCTGTGTTACTCCGAGCATGGTGGCCCGCTTTTTTGTTGCCCTAAGCTGAAAGCTCTCGCTATTATAGCGGCATGCAGCACGCTTCCCGCCCCCCACGCCAATACTATCGAAATGGTCCACCGCATCGCAGTGGTGCCGACGTTAGCTTTGCCGATTTGGTAACGATTTTTGGCTTTAACAGCATTCATATTGGTCGCTGGGTGACCGCAGCAGAACAACAACAAGCGGCTAATTTATTCTTTGATGCCTTTGCCGATTTGCAACAATTGCTGCAAGTCCCGGCCGAGGTGATTTCACTGCGCGGTACTCTGGCGTTAACTTTTGGTATTGGTGGCCAACCCGGAGTTTGCGCATTTTATCAACCCAAAGGACGGATCCTGGCGCTGGCCAAAAATGCCGGCGGCGGCAGCCTGGCTCACGAGTGGATGCATGCTTTTGATCATTATATTGCGCAGAAAATGTTTCAGGGCGAGGTTAGCGCCGGTCAATTTGCCAGCCGCACCTGGCTAACACAGCAGCCAATAAAAGCGCATCCCCTCAATGCTTTGTTAGACCAGGCTTTTACAAAACTCTTTGTTAGTGATGATGGTTGTGATGTCAGCGACTTTTTTCAGCATTGCCGAAGTCTGGACCAAGCCGCAGCGCGACTTTATTTCAGCTTGCCGGAAGAAATGACGGCCAGAGCATTCGAGAAAGTATTACAGAGCCAGTCACTGAAAAATAGTTTTCTGGTAGCGGGCACCCAGCAAACTGCTGCTGCCCGCGCAGGGGTTTACCCTGAACCGCAATTAACCGCTGAGCTCGGACAATTATGGCTGGGTTATTTCCGTCTATTAGGGCAACAACTACAAACCGTTTAGCCCTGAATACAGCGGTTACCACCGAGTTGCTTGGCGCGATACATCGCCTGATCGGCCATTGCAAGTAACGGCTCTGTGTTTAGTGTCGCCGCTGCAGCACATACCACACCGATACTTGCCGTGATCGTCAGGCTGTGCGACGGTAATTGAAAGGAGGTGCTAAAACTCTGACGGATCTTTTCCGCCGCTACGGCGGCCTGCTCTGCCGAGTCAACTTCACTCAACAAAATCACAAACTCATCGCCACCAAAGCGCGCGACAGTGTCGGCCTGACGTACATTCTGGATTAAGCGTTGCGCAACCTGTTGTAATAAATCATCACCAACGCTATGACCGAACTGATCATTCACCGGTTTAAAACCGTCCAGATCGAGATAACAAATGGCCAACTGACACTGATGCCGCTGTGCCTGTGCCATGGCTTGCCGGCAACGATCGTAAAACAGCTCCCGCTTGGGTAAGCCGGTTAGCTCATCATACAATGCGGAATGTTGCAGCCGCGCCAGCAACTCTTTCCGCTCAATCGCTACCGCCATATGCTGTGCCACGAAATCCAGTAAATCGGCATCCGCATGATGTGATACGGCAGTTTGTGCTGAAACTAAGATCACCATAGCGCCTAGCACGTTGGTGTGCGAGATCAGCCGCACCCCCAACCATAAATTATGGTCTGCACGTTTACGGATCAGCGGCAATGAGGCTGGTCCCCTGTCCTGCAACAGCTGATTACAAAGCTCGGTTGCTTCCGCAGCACTCTGCGTATCCCCCTCAGGTAGATACTGATAAGCTAAATTGATACTGCCGGCAACCGTGCGGCGGGCAATGACACAGGCCTGGATCGGCATTAACTGCTGTACAATTTGCAACAGCTGCCGGTATAGATCCTGCAAATTCTCGGCAGCAAAAGCCGCCTCGGAAATAGCATAGAGCGCATGCTGGCGGCTCTCCGCCAATTTTAACCTGGTAATATCACGCGCCACGGCGACCCGCTGCTGCTTATCTGCCGACCAGCGTGCTGACCATAGCAAATGTACAATCTGGCCATCTTTGCGTAGGTAGCGGTTTTCGAAATCGGTCTTGATTTGCCCGGTATTGATGGCCTGCGCCGCGGCCAGCGTCTTAGGAACATCATCCGGATGGATAAAGTCCAGCATACTCCGACCCAGCATTTCACTGGCCGGGTAACCAAAGATCCGCTCTGCACCAGAGCTTAAAAACTGAAAATGCCCATCGCGATCCACAGCACAAACCGCATCCAGTAAAACATCTATATATTCGCCTAAGGCGTGGCATAACGAAGCTGGCATGACTGTATTGTTACAACATAAGAAGTGTCAGAGCTTAACAATAGTCTATTTTTACTAGTAGAATCCAGCTTTAGCTACCTAAGCCAAAGAAAAATTGTTAACGGGAGCCGTGTCGTAAACGACTAATCAGCCGTTCAGTATTACGCCACACTAAAGCGTAGATCGTCAGCTGCGGGTTAGCCCCCAGGCTGGTTGGTAATACCGAGCCGTCAAAAATCGACAGGTTTTGCAGTTGATAATGCTGACCATCGGCATTCACTACGCCCTGTCGCTCGTTAGCCGCCATATTACAGCCGCCCATCACATGAGCCGACACCACCGTTTGTAATAACGGACGCATTGCCAGCTGGGCGATCGCGCTTTTTGCCTCGGCCCAGCTTTGGTATTGCTGCGCCTGATGATGAATGGGCAATACCGCTTTGGCACCAGCAGCAAATTGTAGCTCAGCCATCGATAACAGCGCACGACGCATACCCTGCCACAAATAGTCACTGATCGGATAATCCAGCAGCGGTTGCTGCTGCGCATCCAGGCTAACACTGCCGCCCTGACTTTGCGGATGAAAACCATCGCGCAGTAAAGCGATAGTCACCTGTAACTGATTAAACTGCTGCATCAAGGCAGCATGGGCCTGAGCCTGGCCAGTCAGCTTGGTTGCCATCAGTACCGGGTGCAGCGGGGGGACTTCCAGCTTGTAACCGGCCTGCCCATCGCTGGGCCAGACAAACTGATCGGAATAAATACTTTGCGGTGCGCCGGCATGGCCATTAATGTCCTCATTAAAGACCGCGCCGGAGATCACTGTCGGGTGCAAATAGGTATGTTTACCCAGACGGCCTGAGGGATCCGGCACTTTGGAGCGTAACAGTAACGCCGGCGAGCCGATGGCGCCGGCGGCGACAATAAAGTGTTTGGCCCGAATGCGAATCTGTATTTCCGCGCGCGGATGGAAAAAGCGATCGACCGGCACCGCAGTAAGACTTTGCACCTGATTGCCCTGCCAGTGTAGCTGCCGCACCGAAAGTCGCGAGATCAGCCGGGCGCCCTGCGTCAACGCACTGGGAATGGTACTAACTAACATCGATTGCTTGGCATTGATCGGGCAGCCCATGCCGCAATAGCCAAGGTTGGCGCAGCCGTTGACATTACGGTCGATCACCGTATATTCCCATCCCAGACGCTCGCAACCTTGCTGTAATTTGGCATTATTCGCATTGGGCGGCATCGGCCAGCGGTGGATATTTAACCGCTGCTCAGCCAAAGCAAAATAAGGACTTAGCGTATTGTCACCGCTAAAGTCGAGGCCAAATTCTGTTTGCCAGTAGCTGAGTGTTGGCTGAGGGGTGCGGATTGAGGTAGTCCAGTTAACGGTGGTTGAGCCACCTACAGTGCGGCCCTGCAGAATACCAATCGCCTGATCGCGGGTTTTACGCCCCGCTGCTTCCTGATACAGCTGCGGATAGGCCCAGCGCTCTTCCATGACAAAATCATCGCGATCATAGTAGGCGCCCTCTTCCAGTAACAATACCTGCAAACCGGCCTTAGCCAGTAACTCCGCGGCAATACCGCCACCGGCGCCGCTACCGATGATGACCACATCGGCGCTAAATTGTTGTTCGGCGGTAAATTGACTGGCGTCCAGATGTTGCGGTGACTGCTTAGCCATTAACGGAACCTCGGTGCAGTATAATTGAGGGTGGCCCAGTGCTCGGGCTGACTGTAGTAGGCAGCAAATAACAATTCGCGTAAACCATGGTAAGCTTGCTGCAATACGGCAAGGTAGCTATCACGCCAGCGGGCAAACAACGTCAGCCGTTGTGGCAGACTCAGCTCAGCCAGCGGCAACCAGTGGCCACTTAGCGCCAGCCGGCCCAGTCGCTGTGCCAGCAAATTAAATAGCAGTTGTAGTTCTTGCTGCTGGCGTAGCGGCAAAAATGCCAGGCTGTCGTGCACCGCCGCGATAGTCCGGCTAATGGCGGCGTCAGACTCTGCCGGCGCTGTGGGTAAAGCACCGTATAATAAGGCCGGTAGCAAGGCGGCGAGGACCAGCTCAGAATTAGCCGTGTCATCACTGTTTAGCAGCTGATAACCGTTAACTCCCAGCGTTGCGGTGGTGCCAAGCGCCAGGCCTGACAGGATAAATTGGCGGCGATTCATCGTTATTCTTTTTTTGGAAGCCTTAGGCCACATTCTTTCTCAGGAGCGGTTATTTTGCAAGCACAGCTCGGACCAGCCAGTCATCATCTTCATGCCACCAGCTTTAGCGCGCCGTGGTGGCTACGTAATGCTCATCTGCAAACTATTTTTGCTAAGTATTTAAGTCCAAAGCAACAGGTGCCAACCTACCCGGAAATGTTAGCCTTACCCGATGGTGATGAACTGCAGCTCAACTGGACCGAACAACTGCCAGTAACCGAGCAAAGGCCGCTACTGGTGATCCTGCATGGTTTAGCCGGCGATCTGCACAGCCATTATATTCAGGGGCTGCTGGCCGAAGTAACACGCCGCAAACTGCCAGCGGTAGTGATGCATTTTCGTGGCTGTCATGGCAAACCGAACAAGCTGCCACGGGCCTATCACAGCGGCGATACTGCCGATGTTGGCTATTTGCTAAGCCAACTACAACAGCGTTTTCCGGCGATGCCACTAACCGCAGTTGGCTTTTCCCTGGGGGGTAATGTGTTGGTAAAATACTGTGGTGAGCAAGCCAGTGCTAATCCGCTACGCGCTGCCGTCGCCATCTGCCCGCCACTGGATCTGGCGGCCTGCGCCAAACGCATTAATCAGGGCCTGAGTAAAATTTATCAGCGTTACTTGCTGGAGCGCTTAAAACGGCAAACCCTGGCCAAGCTGGCGCAGTTCCCGGATTTTCCGCTCCCGCTAACGCCAGCTCAGGTGCGGCAATTTAACAGTATTGCCGAATTCGACCAGCATTATACTGCGCCGATCCATGGCTTTCGCGATGCCGCTGACTATTACCAACGCGCCAGCGGCAAAGCCTGGTTAAACGCTATCACCATCCCAACGCTGATTATTCATGCCAGTGACGATCCCTTTTTAAGCGACGCCGTGATCCCCTCCCCGGCGGAGCTGAGTCCACAGGTGGAATACCGGCTCAGCCGCCACGGTGGCCATGTCGGCTTTGTCGGCGGCAAACATCCATTTCGTACCGAATTCTGGCTTAACCACCAAATCTGCGACTATCTGCAGACGAAGCTGAACCTGGCGCCAGCATAAATTTAGTACCGGATAAAACAACAAAGCCCCGAACCGGGGCTTTGTGTTATTAGCACTGCAGTTTATTACAACTGTGGGCCTGCCGCCACCAGGGCTTTACCTTCATCGTTATCAGTAAACTTAACAAAGTTATCGATAAAACGTTTGGCCAGATCTTTGGCTTTGACTTCCCAGTCTGCTGCGTTGGTGTAAGTTGCACGCGGATCCAGGATACCGTCATCGACATCATGCAGATGAGTTGGAATTGCCAGGTTAAAGTACGGCAGCTGCACAAATTCGGCGTTCTCGATGCTACCGTCCAGGATGGCGTCAATAATGGCACGGGTGGCTTTAATGGATACACGTTTACCTGTGCCATTCCAACCGGTATTGACCAGATAAGCTTCAGCACCAGCGGCTTCCATCCGCTTACCTAACACTTCCGCATACTTAGTTGGGTGCAGGCTTAAGAAGGCGGCGCCGAAACAGCTGGAGAAGGTTGGCGTAGGTTCAGTAATACCACGCTCAGTACCGGCCAGCTTGGCCGTAAAGCCAGACAGGAAATGGTACTTAGCCTGTTCTTTGGTTAACTTCGATACCGGCGGTAAGACACCAAAGGCATCTGCAGTCAGAAAAATCACTTTCTTGGCATGACCAGCTTTCGACACTGGGGTGACGATATTGTCGATATGGTAAATCGGGTACGACACCCGGGTATTTTCCGTTTTCGAGCCATCGTTAAAATCAATTTTGCCGTCTGCCAGCACGGTCACGTTTTCCAGCAGGGCGTCACGACGGATGGCATTATAGATATCCGGCTCGTTTTCTTTCGACAGGTTAATGGTCTTGGCGTAACAGCCGCCTTCGAAGTTAAATACACCGTCGTCATCCCAGCCGTGCTCATCGTCACCAATTAACTGGCGCTTCGGATCGGTTGACAGGGTCGTTTTACCGGTACCAGACAGACCGAAGAATACCGCCACGTCGCCGTCTTTACCGACGTTAGCAGAACAATGCATCGAAGCGATGCCTTGCAGTGGCAGGAAGTAGTTCATCATTGAGAACATACCCTTCTTCATTTCGCCGCCGTACCAGGTACCACCGATCAGTTGAATGCGCTCGGTCAGGTTAAAGGCAACGAAGTTTTCTGAATTCAGGCCATGTTTCTGCCAATCCGGGTTAGTGCATTTGGCACCGTTCATCACGATAAAGTCTGGCTTATAGCTTTTCAGCTCTTCATCGGTAGGCCGGATAAACATATTTTTTACGAAATGCGCCTGCCAAGCCACCTCAGTAATAAAACGTACCGCTAAGCGGGTGTCGGCGTTAGCACCACAAAAGGTGTCAACAACAAAGAGTCTTTTGCCGGATAACTGGCGGGTTACCAGTGTTTTCAGATCAGCCCAAACTTCCGGGGTGATAGCTTTGTTGTCGTTTTTGCCTTGATCAGACCACCAAACGGTATCGCGGGTGGTGTCATCACGCACAATGTATTTGTCTTTCGGAGAACGGCCGGTAAAGATACCAGTATCAACTGATACCGCGCCAAGTTCGGTCAGCTTACCTTTTTCATAACCTTGTAGGTCACTGCGGGTTTCTTCAGCGAACAGCAGCTCGTAAGATGGGTTATATACGATTTCCGTGACATCTGTGATGCCGTATTGGCCCAAATCCAGATCGGACATTTGTTAACTCCTAAGGGTACTGTAGGTAAGGGTGCAGTCTCTGACGGACTTAATTTAATGTTGCTCTTTGAACAAAGGGCGGTTCTCTGTTCAAAAAACACCCGCGCATCATAGCGTTTTTTCACGATAAAAGATACTGGGATTTGGCTAAGCGCCACTGATTGCGCGGCTTGTGGCCAGTTACTTAATTACTAAAGTTGGTAATTTTATTACAATTCGCGCGCAGTTTGCCGGGCTTTAATTAACTCCGGCCAGGGCTGTACTGCAGCTCCTATTACCATAAAATCAGGATTACCGAGGGTTTCCCTTTGGTTATAACTAAGGGGTGCAAACTGACTATCGAGGATTTTACCGCCGGCTTCTTCAACAATGACCTGCACCGCGCCGGTATCCCATTCACCAGTGGGTCCTAAGCGCAGATAACAATCTGCTTTGCCTTCCGCCACCAGACAACTTTTTAACGAGCAGCTACCTAAAGCAATAAATTCAGCATGTTCGGGTTGCTGTAATAACTCACTGATAAGCAGCCGGGGCTGACGCCGACTTACGGCGATACGCAAGGGTTGCTCAGGCTGATACTGATGAACCTGAATACGTTGTAGCAGATTACGTTGTTGTTTAAAGGCGCCATTGCCGCGAATGGCGTAATACAACAACTGTTCCTGAGGCCAGTAAATCACGCCCAGCGCTGGCCAGCCATGTTCCACCAACGCAATACTAACGGCAAAATCGCCACTACGGGCAACAAACTCCTGGGTACCGTCCATCGGATCGATCAACCAATAACGCGGCCAGTCATAACGCTGGGCTAAAGGAACTAAGTGAGTTTCTTCGGAGATAATCGGTATGTCCGGCGTCAGCTCACTGAGCCGGTCAATAATATGCTTATTAGCGGCCAGATCAGCCGTAGTGACCGGGCTGGTATCCTGCTTTTGTTGCTGGCTAAAGTCACCGCTCTGGTAAAGCTCCCATAAAATCGCACCGGCCTCACGGGCGGTGGTCTTCACTGGCTCCAGCAGTTTGCTTAAAAACATCCGGGTTGGCTTCCAAATAGTGTTGTGCCAGCAACAAGGCTGCCACGCTGCGCGCTTCGGTAAAATCTGCCTGTTGCAATAAAGCGGCTGACTCTTGCCGCGCCCAGCGCACCAGCTCCAAAGGTTCAGGTTCGTCACCAGCCTGTTGCTCAGCATAAAGATCAAAGGCCAGCACCAGATGCATTGTAGCATTAAAATAGCCAGGCGCTAAAGCCAGTGATTTCAGCTGTACAAAACGCCTGGCACCGAAGCCGATTTCCTCTTTTAGCTCGCGATTGGCCGCAGTCAGAATATCCTCGCCCGGGTCAATTAACCCTTTCGGAAAACCCAATTGATAATCGTGGGTGCCGGCACAGTATTCGCGTACCAGATACAGGTGTTCCGGATCCGGACAGGCGATAATCATTACCGCGCCGCGGTTGCTACCGCGCATACGCTCGTAAATACGCTCTTCACCGTTGCTAAATCGCAGCTCCAGCTGCTCCACTTTAAACAGCCGGCTTTGCGCCACAATTTGTTGCGACAGAATTTCCGGTTTTTGTTTATCGTCTGTGCGCTGCGTCATCGGCTGCTCTCTGTTAAACTGCTTATCACTCTACTTGGTTAGCTACTATAAAGCGATTAACGGGAAAAGCCTATGCTGCAATGGTCAGAAATCGATACCGTACTATTGGATATGGACGGTACCCTGCTGGATTTACATTTTGACAATTATTTCTGGCAAGTACATTTGCCACAGCGCTGGGCCGAGTTGTCAGGCAAGAGCGCAGCGGAAGCCAGTGCTGAGCTGATGGCTGAATACGACCATCTGCAAGGCAAACTAGAATGGTATTGTCTGGATTATTGGGGTAAACGATTACAGTTACCGATCACCGAACTGAAACGTGAAATAATCCATAAAATTCAGATGCGCGACGATGTACCGGCATTTTTGACAGCCTTAAAGGCTACCGGCCGGCATGTCGCTTTAGTCACTAATGCTCATCCGGACAGTTTGTCGTTAAAACTGGAACGTACGGATCTGGCGAAATATATTGAACAGCTGATTTCAACCCACGAATTTGGCGTCACCAAAGAAAGCCAGCAGTTGTGGCATAAATTAAAGCAGCGACTGAATTTCGATCCGGCACGCACGCTGTTTGTCGATGATAGCCTACCCATTCTGGAAGCCGCCCGCGAGTTTGGCATTAAACACCTACTCGGCGTGGCGAACCCGGATAGCCAGAAACCGGGTAATCATTACCATGGTTTTAGCATGATTACCGATTACCGCACTTTGCTGTCAGACATTTATCAAAGCCGCAATCAGCTCCCTGCTTCAGAAGTTTAGCCGATAACGCCCTTCCGCATCAGGTGTACCGACAAAACGCATCGCCTGATGCACCTCATCTGGCAGTTGTGCAGAGGGTTGTAGCGTGCCGCTTACTGTAAGCTGCCCTTGCTGATTGACGGTAGCTTCTATTGCCAAGGCTAAAATGTTAGCCGGATCAGTAGTCAACAGCGGCTGATTATTTTCACAACGCAGGCTGGCATGAAAATGCTCCAGGTTCAGCCAGGTACCAGTTGGTGGCTGTAAACGCGCATCTAACCAACTCGCACTGCCCGTAAGCTCGTGGCATTGTTGTTCCCGAATAACCAAGCGACTGACATCAAACAGCAAATTACCTTCCGCCTGTACCGGTAACGGCAGCTTTAGTAATGGCAGCACCGCCGGCACGGGCAACCGCAACAGAGCGTCACGGACCTCGACTGCCGCCGGCGATAAACGCAACTGCGCTTGCAGATAAGGCTGCTGTTGTTGTTGCATAGAGCCGGAATCCAACTGCAACTCGGCACGTAATAACAACAATGACCAGGGTTGCAACTGCCAGCGTAACTCTGCTATCTGCAACTGTTGATACTGCACTTGCTGGATCTGTCCCTGCCATAAAGTACCGGTTACCGGACCATGCTGGATGGCGGCTGGCAAGGGTAACAACCTGAACCACCAGGCTGCGGGCATCATGATAATCAGAAATACCAGATAAGCCAGACTACCCAGCAGCGCGAACTTCCAATACTTCTTCATACTACTCAATCACCATTCTGCGAACTCTGACCATACCGCTTTTATCTGTCGCCGCCAAATCGACTTGCACCAGCCGTACGCCATTCTGATAGTGCAATTGGTGCAACCATGGCAGTAATTGCTCGTAAGCAATATCTTCTAACACCAGTTGCAACTGTTCGCCTTGCGGCTGCATTCTGCTAACGCGAATATTAAAGGTCCTGGCGCTGTTACTGACAATTTGTGCCAGACTACCACCGGTTCGCTGCAGCTCTTTGCCCGCTTGTAATAAGATGGGCTTAGCTTGCTGCAGTGCTGCTAATTGCTGCTGTGCCAGCTGTAAGGCCTGACTATTTTGTTGCTGCGCCTGATGAAGTGGCTGCCAGATTAGCCAATAAAACATCCCCAACGCTAACACCGGAATACAAATCAGCAACAGCCGCTGCTCACGTTGCGCCAGCTGACCCCACCAAATCAAGAGCCGTTGTTTCATACTTTACCCCGCATGACTACTGTACCCTGCACACGACTGCCGTCATTACTCAAGGCACCCTGTTCAACCACGTAGCCAGCTTGTTCCAGAGCATTTTTCAACTGTTCAAAGCTCTGAAAACCACCGGCACTCGCCGAAAAACGCAGCTCCTGCCTTGCCGCATCGTAACGCAAAGAATCCAGCTTAATATCTGGCATGCTTTGTAATCGTTGTTGTAATGCCTGTAACTGCACAAAGAAGCTTTGCTCGCTACCTCCGGCGCCGACAGCCTGCAGCTTTTGCTGCAACTGACGGCTTAAATTAATAATCCGCTCGCCGGGGTAGAGCTGCAAATACTCATTTTGTAAATTGGCACGGGTCTCGGCCAGAGCCCGCTGTTGCTGCCAGACTTCCGCGGTCAATTGTGCTAAATACAATATCAGCACAGCGCCGGTAAGCAGTGCGGTTGAGCGCCATTGCTGCCAGGTTTTATTCTGCGGTTTCTTCGGCGTATAGGTGCCTTGCAGCAGGTTAAAACTGGTAGTGGCTAGCCCCCGGGCCAATAATGCCAGCGGTAACTCAGGTGAACCGGGTTTGACCGGATGGGCGAGCTGTTCTGGCCACGGACTGTAACTGGTCATTTCTGGCAAAGCCGCCAAACTGAGGTAGTCTGGCCACCAACTACTATCAACAGCCGTTGCCTGCCACGCATCTAAACGCAATAACCATTGCTGTTGCAGTTCAATGCAGGCAGGTAGTGACTCTGCGGGTAACAACAAGGCATCCGGAATCAGCCGGCTGACATTAAAGCCAGCTTGCTGCAGCCAGTCCAGCCACTGTTCCAATCGTTGCCGCTGACAAATCGCCACTTGCTGCCAATACTGTCCTTCGCGCTGTTCAACCTGGCCGACGGCGATAAAGAGCCGATCAATATCTTCTGCCTGCTCCTCCTCCAGCATAAAGGGTAATGCCTGCAACAGTTGCTTAGTTGGCTTGGCCGGCAAAGCGATAGTTTTTAATACCACATCTGCGGCTGGCACCAGGGCAATGACCGCTCTACGCCCCAAGCGTTCGGCTAATGCAGGTAATTGTTCAACTGCAGCCACTTCGCCACTGGCGATCACTTCTGCCGTCAACGGTGCCCACACCAACCAACTAATGCTTTGTTGTGGCTGACTACCAAGCCGGATTATTAATTGTTCATTCACCCCTGGCCTCCAAAACGCCGTGCCAACACCTTGATTGCATCATTTTCTTCTCGTTTAAACAGCGTCGTCTGCCGGAACCCGGCTTCCAGATAAGCGGTTGTTGCCTGCAACCGAAAATAGTTGGAACGGACACTGAGTATTGCCTTGGCTTCATCTGTTACTGTTATACCGGAAAGTGCTGTGCTTTGCAGAAAGCTTTCTACATCGGCATAACCTTCTTCGGGCCTTTCCAACACCAGCTCCTGAGCTTGCGCTTCGGTCAGCTCAGGTATCAGTGCTTGCAACAATACCGCTGTCTGCTCCGTCAGCGTATTCACATTCAACAGCCAACTGTCTGTTTCCGGTAGCACACAGATATAAGGTTGTAACAACTGGTAGTCTGCCGGCGTCAGATCCAGCATCAAACGCAGTTCAGTCTCTGATACCATTAAACTGTTAGCGGTATAATACGGAAACTGCAGCGAGGCATAATCATCTTGTTCAGCGCCACCGGCTGAATTCAATATGCCATCTTCATCCAACCAGTCGCTGAGCCTGGCTGTCAGGTACTCAGCCGGCATACTGAGCTCGCTACCTATTTGCTCCAATAACCGCTGAAAACTTTGCTGTGCCAACGTTTGTTGCTGACCCTTGCTGCGGTCGGGCTGTTTTTGCAAGGCGTTTAAATTAAAACAGCTGTTCAGGTCATTAATTTCACCCGCAATCTGGCCATCTTCTACCATAAAACTGGCACCCTGTTGCGCCCAATCCTGCCCCAAATGCACCACCTGCTGCCCCGCTAACGAGCGTTGTAATAACACCCTGGCAAAAGCCTCGGCGCCCATGGCGTACCAAAATGCCTGTTGCTGTTGCTGAATATTTTGCTGCCGTTGTAGTTGCAATTGTAAGCGGCCACTCATTTCGACAGCTAATACCACGACTATCGCTACAATCATCAGCACCGTAATTAAGGCTGCACCAGCTTGAGTGCGGATCGGAGGCGGGCTTGTGTTCATCCCTCAACTCCACGCCATAACGCATCAGGCAGTATAAAAACCCGCTCATATTCACCGCTACCCAGCTGGGTCAGTTGGATACGGATCGCTTGCGGAAAATATTGATGATGCCAACGCTCTTCCCATTTATCGTTGTACCAGTAAGACACCACAAAGGACTCGACATCGGTCAGCAAAATTTGTTGTTGCGGCGTACTGTCATTCACCGCATCCACATAAAGCGTAAACAGCCGTTGTAATTGACCATCCTGCAAACGATAAGCAACCGCTTGCAGTTCGCTACGCGGTAATAACATTCCCGGATTGCGCCAACCCTGACGGGTAAAACTCAGACCATGGTCTTCACTACCGAGCAAAAAGGGCTCACCCCATAAACGCTCTTGTTTTGGTGGATCACCTTCAATACGTACCCGTCTGGCGCTGATTTGCATCAAATCCCGCTCTAATAGCAACATGGTTTGTTGTAACTGACGTAAGTTTGTTAACCGCTGTTGTGATACCTCATCGCTCTGAGTCACATTCGATAAAATGCCAACTGAAGCTAAGCCAACCATCGCAAAAATTGCCGTCGCCAACAACATTTCCAGAAAGGTAAAGCCGTTAATTCGCTGCATCTGGCCGCCCGACGTAAGTTTTCAGCTGATAGACAATCTGCTCCGGAGCTTCTGCTGCTCTGACTGTCACCACTAATTCGCGCAAATCCTGATCCGGTACCACATTAGCCCGCAGTTGCCATTGCCAGTCGCGTTCACCTAAGCGGACTTCGCCCTGCTCCAGCTCACGCGGTGGCCAGCTGCGATTTATCTGCGCCAGCTGTAGTTGATTATTCGCCACCATACTCGCCAGTGTCAGTTCTTCCAATTGGGCAATGGCGCGTAAATGGCTGCCACTGGCTTGCAAGATGGCGGCACCGGCGGTAGCAAAAATAGCCAATGCAATAAGCACCTCAAGTAACGTAAAGCCGCGGCAGATTTTGCGCATCAATCCGCCTCACTATATCGCTGCAATGGCAGGCTAAAGTCGGTACCCAGTGTTACCTGCACTGGCGACAGTGACTGCTCGGTGCTGAAGGTTAAACGAAAGGGGCTGAGTTCGCCGGATGACAAAATAAATACCTGTGGTAGCGGTGGCGGTGAGGAGGCTTCGGGTGATGTTGCAAGGTCTTCGGCTGCATCTTCCCACTCGAGCTGGCTCAATAAACTCTGTTCCTCACCTGGCAGCCCCTCCAGTTCCACTGTCAGGGTAATACCCTCAGGTAAGGTATAGGCTTTGGCTGCGGCAGGTTGCTGTGCCCATTGCCAACCATCGGCCTGATAGTAGACAAAAGCGTATTGACCGGCGGCAACCACCAGTCCCCATTCCTGCTGCCTTAATTGTGCGGAGTCGGCAATAAACTGAAACACTTGCGAAAAACGCAATACCTCTTTTTCCAGACGTTGCTCGGGGCTATTACCGCTAAAATTAATGACGACTGCACTGGCTAGGATCCCAACCAGTAGCAGCACTAACATCACCTCCAGTAGCGTAAAGCCCCGAGCTCTCTGCATTAATTCGCACCTGAGCCTTCCGCGTCCAGGTTCCAGTTGCCGATGTCATCATCAGTACCAGCGACCCGGTCAGGACCTTTGCTGAACACATCAATACGGCCCATCTGCCCTGGGCTGACCAGAATATATTCTTCACCCCAAGGGTCCTTTGGTAAGCGACGGATAAAACCGCCTTCCGGGAATACCCGTGGTACCGGCTGAGAGCTGGGTGCTGTCACCAAAGCTTCCAGGCCCTGCTCAGTAGTTGGGTAGAAGCTATTGCGTAAGCGGTACATATCAAGGGCACTTTCCAGCTGCTGAATATCCACCACCACTTTCTGCCGGGCAGCCTGCTCCTGATTACCCATCAAGTTAGGTACCACCATACTGGCAATAATACCCAGGATTACAATAACGACCATCACTTCCAGTAAGGTAAAACCCTGTTGTTTCTGCCTTAACATTTTAACCACCTACCATATTGTTTAACGCTAAAATCGGCTGCAGAATCGCTAAGACGATAAATAACACCATCCCGGCCATCACTGCGACTAATACTGGTTCAAACACTTTCAACGATACCTTAACCAGTGTTTCAAATTCTGTGTCCTGGGCATTGGCGGCCCGCTCTAACATTGCATCGAGCTGGCCACTTTTTTCACCGCTGGCAATCATATGCAGCATCATTGGTGGAAACAGTCGACTTTGCTCCAGTGCACTTTTTAACGAAGCCCCCTCTCGCACCCTGGCTGTTGCCTCTCCCAGCGCCTGCCGCATATAACTATTACTCAACACGTCTGAACTGATCCGCATCGCTTCCAATAGCGGCACTGCGCTGGCATTCAGAATACTTAAGGTGCGGGCAAAGCGGGCGGTATTTAAGCCTCTTGCGACCTTGCCAAACAGACCGCTGCGCAATACCAGCTGGTCCCAGCGCAAGCGCAATGCGGGTTTTTGCAGCGCCCGTTGCCAAAACACCAGCGCCAACAACAGAGCAATCAGAACTAAGACACCATATTGGCGTAAAAAATCGCTGGCGGCGATTAAGAATAGTGTTGAGCCGGGTAACGACTCGCCCATATGCTCAAACTGCACAACAATCTTCGGCACAACAGCAGCCAGTAGAATGCTGATCACCAATATTGCAAAACCGGTAAGGATTAACGGATACAGCATAGCTTGCAGGATCTGGCTGCGCATATATTGCCGCTGCTCGGTGTAATCGGCCAGGCGGTTCAGTACTTGCTCCAGATGCCCGGCTTTCTCACCTGCGGCAACCATTGAGCGGAATAAATGATCAAACACGTGGGGGAACTCTGCCAAACCTTCAGCCAGACTGTAGCCTTCCACGACCTTAGAACGAACAGCCATCAGCATATTTTTCAGCCGCGGTTTTTCACATTGCTCGGCCACCGCCAGAATGGCACTTTCGATCGGCAGAGCAGCTTCAACCAGCGTCGCTAATTGCCGGGTAATGAGCGCCAGCTCGGCAGCAGAAATACGCCGGCGCAACCACACCGACTGAGTGGCCAGGCGCTTTTCTTGTTGTGACGCCAGCTCTACGGCGAGCGGTGTTAGCTTACGTTCGCGCAGGATTTGCCGGGCATGCCGGGCATTATCTGCCTCTAACACACCTTTGTTTTTTTTCCCCTGACTATCCAGAGCCTGAAATTCAAAGGCTGCCATTACAGATCCTCACGGGTGACCCGTAATACTTCCTCCAGCGTGGTAAACCCCGCCAGCACCTTACTAAAGCCATCCGCTCTGATACTGGGGCACTGCGCACGGGCGTATTTTTCTATCGCCTGCTCACCCTTACCGTTGTGGATCATTTCGCGCATTTGTTCGTCTACCACGATCAGCTCGTGAATACCTGTCCGGCCACGATAGCCAGTATAATTACACTGCTCACAGCCCACCGCCCGATAAATCAGGCCACCCTCTTTCTTAGTGATCCCCAACAGGTGTCGCTCTTCCTTATCGGGTTCATGGGCGGCTTTGCAGTGCGGACACAGAGTTCTGACTAAACGTTGCGCCAGTACACCGAGCAAACTCGACGACAACAGAAAGGCTTCGACGCCCATATCTTCCAAGCGGGTTATTGCGCCGGCAGCGGTGTTGGTGTGTAAGGTCGATAACACCAGGTGGCCGGTTAAACTGGCCTGCACCGCAATTTGCGCGGTTTCCAGATCACGGATTTCACCAACCATCACCACGTCCGGGTCCTGACGCAGAATAGCCCGCAGGCCCCGGGCAAAAGTCATATTGACCTTAGTATTAACCTGCGTCTGGCCAATGCCTTCCAATTCATATTCGATTGGATCTTCGACCGTCAGAATATTGCGATCTTTAGTGTTAATCTCGGTCAGGCCGGCATACAAAGTGGTACTTTTACCGGAACCGGTAGGGCCAGTGACCAGAATAATGCCATGTGGCTTCAAAATCAGTTGCGAAAATTGCTGCTGGACGCCGCTGGTCATACCCAGATCGGCCAAATTCAGATGTGAATTATTTTTATCCAGTAAGCGCAGCACTACCCGCTCACCATGGCTGGATGGCATAGTCGAGACCCGCACATCGACGGCGCGACCGGCAATCCGCAGGCTGATCCGGCCGTCTTGCGGCACCCGCTTCTCGGCGATATCCAGCTTCGCCATCACCTTAATCCGCGATACCAGTAAGCTGGATAAGCGGCGATTCGGCCGCAGCACTTCCCGCAGCAAACCATCGACCCGAAAGCGGACGACAAGGGCCTTTTCAAAGGTTTCAACGTGGATATCCGAGGCACCAAGTTTAATGGCTTCACCGAGCATGGCATTGATCAGCTTAATAATCGGCGCATCATCTTCGTTTTCCAGCAGATCTTCGGTTTCCTGAATATCTTCTGCCAGCGATACCAGATCGACTTCGTTGCCGATATCTTCCATCAACTGCTGCGCTTCGCTGGAGTCACGCTGATAAGAGGCCTCTAACAGCGCCTCAAATGCCTGAGCCTCTAGCCGCTGTACCTGGAACGGCTCGGCGAGTAAACGCCGAACTTCCAGCAGTGCCTGTGCCGAGGTTGCCGGCTGAGTGTAAAGCATCCAGCCAGAGGCCTGCTGCTGTAACAACACACCAAAACGTTTGGCGAAGCCAAAAGGCAGGCGAATCCGCGGGCTCACCGGCTGAATCGGTTGCTCTGCACTCTCGCTCATTACACTGTCGATCATGGTTGCTGCTGCCCCTGCGGCTGCACCTGTTGCTCTTGCTGTTGCATAAACTCTTCAAAACTTGGCGGCAACTTCAGTGTATCGTCCCACTCCGGCAATACCGCCTGCGGCGTGTTTGGCATCAAACGGATACCTTCTTCGTCACGTTTCAGCTGTTCTGCCCGGATATAGTTATACTTTTGTTTACTAATACCACTGATGGCACTGCCGTCACGCACGATACTGGCTTTAATAAAGACCATCAGGTTACGCTTACGTTTGCTGACGCTGGTAGATTTAAACAAATGGCCCAATACCGGAATATCACCCAGCAATGGCACCTTAGATTCACTTTCCTGAACGTCCTCGTCAATCAGGCCACCCAGTACGATGGTCGCACCATCATCCGCCATCACTGTGGTTTTAATTTCACGCTTGTTGATCGTGATATCGACTGCGGTGGCACCGCCAATGCTGGAGACCTCCTGCTCGATCACCAGTTGTACCGCATCGCCTTCGTTAATTTGCGGTGTGACTTTTAACTTGATACCTACTTCCTGCCGCTGTACCTGCTGGAATGGGTTAGTATTGTCTGAGCCCAATGACGAGCCGGTAATGATTGGCACTTCCTGACCGACCAGGAAAATCGCTTCCTGGTTATCCATAGTGGTGATATGGGGTGTTGCCAAAACATTGGAATTGGTATTGGACCTGACTGCCTGCAATATTGCAGCCCAATTACCATTATAGAAACCTAACATAGCACCATTCAAACCGCTCAAAGCCTGGGCTAATAGGGTATAGTCACCCGGTGTATCCGGGACAGGCACTGTCGTACTAGGTACACCAGGAATCGTAGATTGCTCTACGCGATCCGGATTCCGTGTTGGTCTCGCGGCAGCGGCGCCAGTAGCGATATTCACAATAGGGATCACGTTACCTGTATTGAAATTGGTTCCACCACCCTTTTCGTTAATCCACTGCACACCAAAGTCTGTACCAGTGCCATCAAAGACCTCAACAATAATCGCCTCGACCAGAACCTGAGCGCGGCGGATATCTAACTGGCGCACCACTTCTTCCAGCGAACGCATCATATCCGGTTGGGCAGTAATCACTAAGGAGTTACTGTCCGGATGCGCTTCGATGCTAATCGCCCGGCCCGCATTGCGGCGCGGTGCTTGCTGACCTCCGGCCTGCTGCGCGCCCTGAGCTTCGGCAGCGATAGAGTCACTGACCCCTTTTAATACCGGCACCAAATCTTCTGCCTTGGCGTATTTGAGGTACATTACCCGGGTATTACCATTGGTTTGCAATTCGGCATCCAGACGACGGGCTAATTCGATGACCCGCTGCCGCGCCTGGGCTTCACCGCTGACGATCACGCTATTGGTGCGTTCGTCGGCGACAATCCGCGGCACCAGAAAATCAGGTTGCTCGCCCCGACTCTGACCACGGTAGATGCTTTCCAGGATACGAACAATTTCTGCCGCAGACGCAAAGTTAAGTTTTAAAATTTCCAGTTCCTGGTCGCCGGCTTTGTCTACGCGCTGGATAATATCTACCAAGCGGTTTACCAGGGCGGCCGGACCGGTCATCATAATGACGTTGGACGGGTCGTAGTTCACCACATGGCCGCCACCACCCTGATTAACAAACTGACGTAATAACGGCGCGAGTTCACGTACCGAGACATTGCGCACCGGAACGACCCGGGTCACCATCTCATCACCGTAACCCGGTGCGTCATCGCCGACCACCGGAATATTTGACGTTTTAGCGTCCTTGTCGCGTACTACCTTTAAAATACCACTGTCCATCTCGACAATTGCAAAGCCGTACACCTGTAATACGTTAAGGAAAAACTGGTAATACTGCTCTTCGGTCAGCATATCGTAGCTACGGACATTAATCCGGCCGCGCACCTGAGGATCAACGATAATGGTTTTTTTCAGGTTCATACCGACGATATTAATAAATTCATTAATATCGGTGCCTTTGAAATTCGGAGAGTAGCGGACTTCGTTGTCTGCCAGCACGCTGAAGCTAAGTAGTGCTGCCAGCAACAGGCTGGCCAGAGTACGCGGCTTCGCAACAGAGAGAAAAGCTGATTTCATGAGAGATTAACCAATTCTTATCGTTATATTACTGTGACAGACTAAACAGAATATCTCTGATTTCGCCATCGCGTTCAATCTTTAATGTCGCTTCGGTGGCTTCACGCAGATCATTAATTACCCGCATCGCCTGCTGCATATCATTCAGCGGTATACCATTGATCTCGATGGCCAGATCATTTTGCTGCAATCCCATCTGGGCAAAGACAGCTGCATCTTTACCAGGCATCAACCGATAACCCACCAACTGGCCATCACGCTGTACCGGTGAGACTCTGACATAATCGAAAAATTTCATTGGTTCAGCCAGAATTTCATCCCGTCTGGCCTGCACGTCAGGATTAATGACCCCACTGGCGATAGATTCAGCCAGCACGATAGGCTCTTCCACTGCAACCACATCACCTGGGTTGTCACTTTGACCCAAACCGGCATTCGCCTGGGCAATACGGGTAAATTCAACACCGTCCAGCATTAGGGTTTCAAAACGGCCATTTTGCTCTAGCAGAACGCGATCCTCTAATACCTGATGCAATTTAGCACGGGTACCGTCCAGCGTATCGCCGACTGCATAGGTCGCTTCGGCACCGCGATGCTCGATAATAGCGCTGCCGGCATCCGGCCGGTTAGGTACGGCAACCAGGCCAGTCAACTTAACATTTAATTGGGTTTTCGGCGCTTCGGTAATGGCGACAGTACTGGTAATGGCAACCGGCTCTGCCTGTAGGGTACCGAATAATGCGTGTTGTAGCAGGTCGTTAAGCTGAACGCCCGCCGCTCTGTTCGTCGTCAGACTGACTGACGTAATAGCCGGCAATGCTTGCTGCACCGGCAACGGCAACACCTGCCAGCTCAGACGCGCTAACATAAATGCTGCTAGTATCACCAGCAACCATTGCAAAGGTCTAATTAACGCCAATACCGGCAGCTGTTGTAATGAGATCCAGAATGCTGCCAATTTTGGCGATAAGGTAACGCTCATAGTTATAATCTTTATCTAAGCTTAAAAGCATCTTACTGAGGAACGCTAAGTACAACAAGCTTTGCTCAAGCCTTTTACAACAATCTAACGATAAAAAGCCCGGCAACTGTAAGCCAAAACGTACTTTTGCACTATAATGCAGGGTCTGGGCATATTACAGGAAGACTATGACAGTTTTAGCAACCCCTACACAGGGCTCGACAGTAGGTATTCGCCTCGATAAATGGCTATGGGCCTGCCGCTTCTACAAAACACGAGGCCTGGCCAAAGACATGATTGAAGGCGGTAAGGTGCATTATAACGGCCAGCGATGCAAGCCGAGTAAGGTGGTGGAACCCGGCGCGACGATCCGTTTGGCACAGGGTTCAGACGAAAAGATTGTCGTTGTATTGGCGCTCAGCGACAAACGGCTTGCTGCACCGCTGGCACAACAGTTGTATCAGGAAACCGCCGAAAGCCTGGCCGAACGGCAAAAACGCGCCGAGTTACGGAAAACCAACTCCCTGTATGCGCCCCATCCGGAAACGAAACCGGATAAAAAAGAACGCCGACAATTACTTTTATTAAAATCACAGCAGTGAGAACTTCAGCATGTCAGATGCATTAATCCGTTTTTTATTTCAGCAAAAGCATGTCCGGGGCGAGCTGGCCTATGTGCAGCAAAGCCTGAATCAAATGCTTGAACATCACCAATATCCGCTACCGGTGAAACAACTACTCGCTGAGTTAGTGGTTGCAACCAGTCTGCTTACCGCTACCCTGAAGTTTGAAGGCGAAATAGCAGTACAATTACAAGGCGATGGTCCGGTACGCTTTGCTGCGGTAAATGGTACTCACGCTCAGGCTTTCCGGGGCGTGGTTCGCTTGCAAGCCGAGCTGACGGGGGAAAGTTTTCGTGATCTGGTCGGTAACGGTTATCTGGTGGTGACCATTACGCCAAATCAAGGCGAGCGCTACCAGGGGATCATTCCGTTAACCGGCGATAGCCTAACCTCAACCCTGGAAGCTTATTTCGCGCAGTCAGAACAGCTACCGACCCGCTTATATATTTTCACCGACATCCAACAACATAACAGAGCTGCAGGCTTGATGTTGCAGGTGTTGCCGGTAGAGCAGGAAAAAGCGCGGCAGGATTTTGCGGACTTGGTGGTACTAAGCGACACCATCACTGCGGCAGAGTTGCTGGATCTGGAACCCGAGGTCGTGCTGCATCGACTGTTCCATCAGGAATCGGTCGAAGTATTTCCAGCGCAAGGTATTAGCTTTGTCTGCGGTTGCTCAAAGCAGAAATGTGAAGCAGCATTATTCAGTCTGGGCCGCGCCGTGGTAGCTGAGCAACTGGCGATGGGCGGTTTGGATATGGCCTGTGAGTACTGTAATGCGTCATACCACTTTAGCGCCGATGACTTGCAACTGATTCACGACCAGCTGTAACGCCTGCGCGTCCGTATAGTGCTGACCTTTTAGCGGCTGTAAAAAAACCACCGTTTCGCGGTGGTTTTTTGTTCTGCTACAGCCCACAGTAGTGAGCTGTATTACCGCCTAATTAGGCTTTAGTCCGGCGCCGTAACCACAGCAATGGTAATAGCAGCAGGCCTAACCAACCTGCACTACCACCACTTGATTTGTGCGTAAAGGTCACCTGACCAGTCGCTGTAGCCTGTAAACCTGCTGAGTCGCGAGCTGTCAAAGTAAAGCTTTGCGTACCTGCATCGGCTTTAGAGGGTGAACGTGTCAGGATAATCTGGCCATTTTGTACCGCAAACAGTGGGTTGCTGGACGTAACACCAACCAAGGTTGCCCCAGCTTCACGTACCTGAACCGAGACCGTACCTACGACAGTGCCAGCAGCAGTACCTGAAGCCAGACTGCTCATTGTAACTGTAGACGTCAGTACCGGCGTTTCATCAGGCACGTTATTAACTGCAACATTAATAGTTACCGGAGCTGACACCTGACCGCTGCTATCTAAAACAGCCACTTCAAAGCTTGCACCAGTCATGCCGGCTTCATAGTTTAGCGTTGCTCCGTCGGCGACCACGATACGGCCATCAGTCTCAACCCGAATGGCAGACGTAGAACTTGCCAGTACCACAAACTCGGTGATAGCCGTACGGAAATCCGCCGTCGCACCGATTTGACCGATGACCGTACCGGCAGCCGTATTTTCATTCACGTTGAAATTGCCATCTGCATGTACGACCGGTTGTGCCAATGGTGCAGCATAGTTTGCCACAGCAGCAGCTTCAGCCTGTGCAGATAACAGCACGAAACTGCGATTATCACCGGCAGGACGCTGCAGGTAAGCAGACTCACCCGGTGCCAACTCCGTCACGTTGTTATCATCTTCCGCCTCGTTAGCAGGACCTTGGTTATCCGCTAAAGAGCGGGTAAGTGTTACGGCCGGGGACGGTAACAAAGTCACCGCTGCAGTAACCTGATCCGCAGTCAGTGCCGGGTTATAACTTAAAGAGAACGAGTCAGGATTGGTCCGGAAACGCGCACTGATAGTACGACCAAGATCGGCAGCCGTTAAACCAACATGGTTAAAACAGGCTTCCAGTGTGACTTGTTTACTGCCAGAGAAATGTAACACGTCACCAAAGAAGCCGCTGGTGGTGTTATACACAGTATTAAACGACACCATTACACCCGGGCTGCCGGCATAGGCAGCACCCAACCGCGTCAGTAACAAGGTGTTCATGGTATGATTGTATACGCCGTCATTATTGGCATCGATATCAATTGCATAGTTGCCCTGTAGCAGATGCGTCACACCTTCTGCCAGATGAATCGTCGGATACAGTGCATAACCCGAAGTACAGAAGTCCGCTTCGGCAATATCAAAGGTCACGGCCCGGATATCGTGAATTGGGTTAATGGCTGGGTTAGCAACAGAAGTCGCAACTAGCGTTGAAGCGAACGGCTCAACTGGAATTGCCCCTACGTTGTTAACCTTAGTAGCAACTTGACCATTTACCATCTCACCAGATAGTTGCAGCTGACCAACTGCTTTTGGAATCAAATGATAAACCAGATGTAAATCATGGTCGCCGCTGGTGCTCGGATCGTTAAAGACCAGCGCACCGTCAAACTCCACCGCATCCATTTGTGTTGCTGCGTTCAGAGGTGCCCAGTAGACACCATTTGTCAGCACAAAATCAGGTAGCTTAGCCGGATCAACGGTCAGGGTTACATCAAATTGTACTGACTGATTTGCCGGTACCGTAACTGAAGCCGGGAAATTCCAGCTCAGCGCACCTGTGGCGGTCTTATCCGCATAACGGTCCTGCACACGCAGATTGTAAGTTTTATTGCTGCTACTAAAGTTTTTCAGCGTAACCGTTTTGGTCATACTGCTCACTTCGCTTAGCGATTGCAAACCAAAAGACAATGCTGCCTGGCCAGTATCAAACTGTGGCTCGTTAACCCAGGCCGCTACTGGCGAGTTAACTGCTTTTTCCACATCAACTAAGCCAGCACCAATTTGGCTGATTGAAGCCAGCTTGGCATTTGGATTGATAGCAATTGGCTCACGATGCACGGTTAAATTGGCAGTATTCATTAGGGTTGCTTTAACTTCCAGCGCGCTACGGTCTGGCAAGGCACCGCGAACCAGCGCCACGGCACCGGCAGTAATCGGACCGGAGAAGGAGGTACCATTAACCAGTGCCGAACCTGTTCCGGTACCAACGCGGGCAACATCGATGTCGACACCCGGTGCAGTAATTTCAGGCTTCAATAAGCCATCCATTGCCGGACCGCGAGAGGTAAAGTTAGCAATAGCACCGGCACCAGACTTGCCAACTGAACGAATCTCGTAACTGACTACATCACCCGCTTCCAGCTTAGCTTTAATGGCATCGCCGACTTCTTTGGTAATCATTACCGCCGGAATGGTCACTTCAGGATCAGCACCACCTGCAACAATCGGGGCTTCACCCGGGTTGCTGTTGGCAATAATCACAAATTCCGCACCACGTTGCTGAGCAACTTTAACTTTCTCAGTAAAGGCACAAGCACCGCGCGACACTAAAACCGCTTTACCAGTCAGGTCAACGTCTTCTGCTAAGGCTACACAGGCGGTGTATTCGCCAGGAATCACCACCAGTGGCGTGCTCGCTGAGCTATAATCTAAATTCAGAGTACGGTTAAAACCAGCGGCAACCATCACTACCGTTTCACCGTCAATGGTTGCTTCTTCAAATACACCGACTGCGGCTGCCGGATGCGTCATGGCGCCAACTGACAGCGCATTCGGCGTAGTACTGGGGCCACCCACACGGAACGGCACATTACCGTCGTTACCGGCTGAGATCACCATATTGGTACCCAGTGTAACAGCGCGCTGAATCAGGAATTGCGTACCTGACATGGTTTGAGTAGAACCAAACTGGCCACCTAATGACATATTGATAATATCAACGCGGTCTTCCAGGTTACCATCACCATTTGGATCCATGGCCGCTTCTAAAGCGCGCAATTGCGCCACACCAGGACAAGTGTTAGTACAGACGGTATAAGCATAAAACGCCACTTTCGGGGCAATACCGGCAACCGAGTGCGCTACCGAAGTACCGTGACCAGCACCTGCTAAACGGACATCATCAATAGGATTTGGGTCGTTGCGTAAGAAATCGTAACCACCGATCACCTGACCAATCGGCCAAGCCGGAGTGCTGGTTTGGTCTGATAAGGCTGCTGCATAAGCCTCGGCAGTGCCCGGACCACCTAAGGCAGCATGAGTATAATCGACACCGGAGTCCAGAATAGCAACTTTAATACCTTCACCAGTCGCTTTGCCTGATTCAACCGTTTGTACTGCGCGAATATATTCTGCGCTGTCGGCGACCATTGGCTTGCTGTCATAGATCGGTAGAATTTTGCTAACAGCAGCGCTTTGCCGCAGGGCATCTAGCGCCTGGGGTGATGCCGTCACAACTAAACCAGCAGCTAAATGTTTAGTCTGTAACAATACCTCTGCATCGGCATCTAAAGTACGCAGCTGATAACTCACTTCCCGTTGCAGGGTTTCCGTGGTTGCCACATTCTGTGCTGCCAGCTGTTGATTAAATACTTCGCCTTGTAAGGCATCGCTGGATGCCGGAGCATTTAACAAAATTAACCAGGCACTGGGTTGCTCAGTTTGCTCATCCAGACTAACCGCGACTTGATTGGTATAAATTTCGTGTACGCTTTGGCCGTGAGCGGCTCTGATTTGTTCAATACCGGCATGCGCAGCGCCGGAGATTGCCAGACCCACTGCGGAGGCTAGCATTGTTTTTTTCATATTCACCAAAGTGTTACTCCTTCAAAACTCTTATTGTTTTACCCGGGACAAGGGCTTATTTTTTTGAACGGCCGCTTTAAATCTGATGCTTCAGCATCGAACAGCCAGGGTCAGGATGAGAGCCTGAATCCCACTGAGACAAAGTCTCATTTCCTGTTTTTAACACAGCTTTGGCTAAAAGTGATACAGAAAAATCAGGTGACTGTAAAATTTAATGACACCAAGCAACACCAGGTGTAATTTAATTTTTACATTTGTGTAAGAGTGATGCAGCCTTGAGACTGGATTAAAGTTCAGTTTTTAGCGGTAAAGTTACAGTAACCACTAAACCACCCTGCGGATGATTATGCAGCTTCACTTCGCCACTGTGAGTACTGATAATCTTCTTGATAATCGCCAGGCCCAGACCAGAGCCGCCACTGCCCCTAGCCTCATCGCCCTGAACGAAGGGGGTGAACATTGCTTGCATCCGGTGCTCAGGAATACCAGGACCGTAGTCCCGCACTTGCAGATAAATACGTTTGCCGGCTTTATCAAAACCAGTACGGATCTCGATGTCACCTTCACTGTAGCGCAGGGCATTTTCCAGCAAATTATTCAACACCCGTTTTATCGCCAGACGCCGTAAGGCAATTACCGGCAAATCCGGATCAAAATGGGTAGCAATCTGCCGTTGTTGCACCTGTTCAGCTTGTACCACCTCATTTACCAGCTCGTTTAAACTTAACCACTGCGGTTCTTCCTGTTTATGGTGCCGCAAGTAATCAATAAATTGGTCAATAATGGCATTCATATCCTCAATATCATTGATAATGCCATCCCGGATCCAACTATCCTGCTCACTCATCATTTCAGAAGCCAACCGGATACGGGTTAGCGGTGTACGCAAGTCATGTGACACGCCAGCCATCAACAGTGCCCGATCTTGTTCCAGTTGTTTAATCCCCTGCGACATATAATTAAACGCCTTGGTTACCGCTAAAATTTCGGTTGCGCCTTCATGCTCTGGTAACGGCGGGGGAAATTCGCCATGCCCTACTTGCAATGCGGCTTGCTGTAGTTTTTGTAACGGTCGGTTTAAATGCCGCGCTAATGTCCAGCCACCCAGTACGCTAAGTGCACCAATCATCAGCAAATAAAAGGTTAACAGCGGGAAACTGGCTTCATCTAACCCCGCCAGCGGCACTCGCACCCAAAATTCAGACTCAGGCTGCGGTTTAACCCAAAACACGAAATTGTCAGTCTGTGAGATCCTGACTTCAGCCGAACGCTGCAGCGCATCAGAAAGTTGTTGCGAAAAGTAGCCATAGTAGGTTGCCTCAGCCAGGCCATGCTGCAGAGCTTCGGCTTCATCATAGAGCTTAACTCCGGTTTTCTGCTGCAGTTGCGCCGACAAGGCAGCGGCTAAGGGTGGTTCAAGTTCAGCAGGTAGAGCTAACTCCACTTGCTTGGCAATCAAATGACTAATTTGCTGTGTGCTGGGTTTGATGACATAAAATGCCACAGAAAGGTAAGATACAACCTGATTAATCAGTAACATAATACCGATTAAAAAAACTGTTTGCCCAAAAGCGCTACGCGGTAACAGCCTCATCAGCCAAGATTACCATCTGGTACAAACACATAGCCCAATCCCCAAACGGTTTGAATATACCGTGGATTGGCAGCATCATCTTCCAACATTCTTCTCAAGCGTGATACCTGGACATCAATGCTGCGTTCCATCGCTGAATAATCGCGACCTCGCGCCTGATTCATCAGTTTATCACGTGATAAGGGTTCTCTTGGATGACTGACTAAGACCTTTAGTACCGCATATTCACCACTGGTTAACGGCAGCTGCTGTTGCCCCCGGAACATTTCACGGGTTGCGAGATTGAAGCGAAAGGGACCAAATTCAATAATGCTTTCTTCCTGACTGGGTGCGCCGGGGGCTTCCTTGGTTTTACGCCGCAGTACGGCACGGATCCTGGCCAATAACTCCCGCGGATTAAATGGCTTGGGCAGATAATCATCAGCTCCCATTTCCAATCCGATAATCCGATCTACCTCGTCACCTTTGGCGGTTAGCATAATAATCGGAATTTCATTGTCCTGTTGCCGCAACTTTCGGCAAATCGATAAACCGTCCTCGCCGGGCAGCATTAAATCCAACACCAGCAAGTGAAAATGTTCCCGCTCCATCAACCGCTGCATCTGCTCATAATTGGCAACGCTGCGCACCTGATAGCCTTGTTCGACCAGGTAGCGCTCTAATAATGAACGTAGACGCAAGTCATCGTCGACGACCAGAATTTTGGTTGTTTCAGTGACCACAGCACTATCCTTATTCCTGATGATATTCAGGTCACTATAAACGAAAAAACCGCCGATGCATCACGCTGGCGGTATAAACAGTGTTACAAAATTTTTCAGCGTTAAGCGACCTAGGCTTATTGTTCAGCGGGTTCCTTTTTTAATGGCGGGTTCACCCAGTAAATCCGTGGGCTTAAGCTATTTTTCTTAGCTGCGGCTTCGACTTGATTAATATAGTTCTCATCGACCTGTGCCCGTGTGGTCTGGTGTGGTGTAGTACTACACCCGGTCACGACGAGTAGTGACAGTAAACCCCAAATTTTGTTGCGCATTTTCATCACAGTTTCTCTCATGCTGATCTACCCCGATTAAAGTTTAACCAGGTTCCGGCAAGACGCCAACGAAACTTGTTTGAATTTCAAACAGCAAAATCCAGTTACTGGCTAAAAAGCTTTACGCTGCGCCGGACTATAGCTGATAATCAGTCATAGCTTTAGGCGCAGGAATGTTAAACACCATTGAAACGCAGTAACAGTAAAACTCTGCTGATTACCCGCGAAGGCTACCAGCAACTGAAAGCAGAGCATGATGAGCTCTGGTTTAAAAAAAGGCCGGAGATCACCCGTATTGTCAGTTGGGCCGCCAGCCTTGGCGATCGCTCTGAGAATGCCGACTACACCTACAATAAGAGATTACTTCGGCAAATTGACAGTCGGCTGCGCTTTTTACGCAAACGGCTGGAGGAGCTGAATATTGTCGATTACTCACCACAGCAAGCCGGCCGGGTGTTCTTTGGCGCCTGGGTCGAATTGGAAGATGATGATGGCAATAGCCTGAAATTTCGCATTGTCGGCCCGGATGAAATCTACGGCCGCAAAGACTATATCTCGATCGACGCCCCTATGGCCCGCGCCTTACTGAAAAAACAGGTCGATGATGTGGCCACGGTTTCCACCCCAAATGGTCCGAAAGACTGGTACATTGTGGCTATCGACTATCCGCAGCCAATCCAGCCTAGTTAAGGCTTTAAACTCAATCGCTGCGCCAAACCGTTACAGGAATTTAGTGTTATGTCTATGCTGATTAATCAAATTGCTACTGAAATCGCCGCCCGCCCGGAGCAGGTTGCCGCGGCCATTGCCTTACTGGATGAAGGCGCCACTGTGCCTTTTATTGCCCGTTACCGTAAGGAAGTCACCGGCGCCCTGGACGACACCCAGCTGCGTACCCTGGATCAGCGCCTGAGCTATTTGCGAGAACTGGAAGAGCGGCGCCAGGTGATCCTAAACACTATCGCCGAGCAGGGCAAACTCACGCCCGAACTGGAACAACAAATTCGCGCCGCGGATAATAAAACCCGACTCGAAGATTTGTATTTACCCTACAAAACCAAAAGACGGACTAAGGGCCAATTGGCAATTGAAGCTGGCATTCAGCCACTGGCTCTGCTGTTGCTCTCAGAGCCAACACGGCAACCGGAACAGGAGGCCCTCGCCTACCTGAACGCTGAGGCCGGTTATGCCGATGTCAAAGCCGTATTAGAGGGCGCCAAATATATTCTGATGGAGCAATTCGCTGAAGACGCTGACTTGCTGGCCCGTTTGCGCGCCCATCTGAGTCAGCATGCCGTACTGCAAAGCCGGGTTATTGCCGGTAAGGAGCAGGAAGGTGCCAAGTTCAGCGACTACTTCGAACACAGCGAAGCACTGAAACAGGTGCCTTCGCACCGGGCGCTGGCCATGTTCCGGGGGCGCAACGAAGGCATACTTAACCTGCAGTTACTGCCTGAACTGAGTGAACAACCACACGCCGTCTGTGAACAAATGGTCGCTGAGCAATTTCAGATCCGGCAGTTGGACCGTCCTGCTGATGCCTTCCTGCGCACCGTTGTACAGTGGACCTGGAAGGTAAAACTACAGCTGCATCTGGAAAATGATTTATTGAGCGAACTGCGGGAACGGGCAGAAGCCGAGGCGATCAGGGTATTCGCCCGTAACCTGAAAGATTTGCTGATGGCGGCGCCAGCCGGCATGCGCCCGACTCTGGCGCTGGACCCGGGACTGCGTACCGGTGTAAAGGTCACGGCCATTGATGAAACCGGCAAGCTGTTAAATCACACCACCATCTACCCGCATGCGCCCCAGAATCAATGGGATAAATCCGTTCAGGTCCTGTCGGCCTTGTGCAAGGCCTACCAGATTGAGCTGATTGCCGTGGGTAATGGTACCGCATCGCGGGAGACCGATAAACTGGCTGCTGAGGTGATTAAGACGCTGCCCGGTCAGCGGATCAGCAAGGTAATGGTGTCCGAAGCCGGCGCCTCGGTGTATTCGGCATCGGAGTTGGCGGCGCTGGAATTTCCGCAGCTGGATGTATCATTGCGGGGCGCCGTCTCGATTGGTCGCCGCTTACAGGATCCATTGGCCGAGCTGGTAAAAATTGAACCTAAAGCCATTGGCGTTGGCCAGTATCAGCATGATGTTAACCAGAGCCTATTAACCAAATCGCTGGATGCGGTAGTAGAAGACTGCGTAAACGCCGTCGGCGTCGATTTGAATACCGCTTCAGCGGCATTACTGGCCCGGGTGGCAGGCCTGAACAAAACGCTGGCACAAAATATTGTGCAGTATCGCGATCAACATGGCCGCTTTACCAGCCGCAGCCAGTTGTTAAAGGTGCCGCGTCTGGGGCCGAAAGCCTATGAACAGGCCGCCGGCTTTTTACGCATTAATAACGGCACTAACCCACTGGATGCCTCAGGCGTGCACCCCGAAGCCTACCCACTGGTCGAGAAAATTGTTGCCGCGCATCAGAAAAGTGTCGAGCAGCTGATTGGCAACAGCAGCTTCCTGAAACAAATCGATGCCCGGCAATTTGTCGATGACCATTTTGGCTTACTGACTATCGCCGACATTCTAAAAGAGCTGGACAAGCCCGGTCGCGATCCAAGACCGGAATTCCAGATGGCCAACTTTAAAGACGGGGTGGAAACCCTGGCCGATCTCAAACCCGGCATGTTGCTGGAAGGGGTGGTTACTAACGTCACTAACTTTGGTGCCTTTGTTGATATCGGCGTGCATCAGGATGGCCTGGTCCATATCTCCTCGCTAGCCGATAAGTTTGTCAGCGATCCGCATCAGGTGGTCAAAGCCGGCGATATTGTGAAAGTGAAAGTATTGGAAGTCGATCAGGCCAGAAAACGTATCGCCCTGACCATGCGGATGGATGAGCAGGCTCGCAGCAATGGCGACAGTAATATTTCGACTGCCGGCAAGGGTCGGCCAGAGCGCAGCTCGGGCAGTAACAAAACCAGCCAGACGCCAAAACAGGAACAAGGCAGTGCGGCCATGGGTAATGCCCTAGCGGCGGCCTTAGCGAAATTTAAAAAGTAGGGTAAGTCTGCGCAGGAAAAACCGGAATTGCTGCTGCGGCTGGATTAAACCTGCAGCCGTAATGGCCGCTGTGCCGGTTCAGTTGCCAGCTGATAGAAATTTTCAATCACCTGGCTGCGTTTGGCCATCAGCGGCGGCAATTCCAGACGTTCACGTTGCGGTAATACAATAGCGGCGTCTGGGCTTGCGGTTCCCGCTACCTCAGTGTCCTGCAATTGTTGCTTATTATCGGTATCTGCTAGGCGCGTTTCGTTTTGCTGAGCTTGCGGTGCCTTACTGGCAATCAGCTCAGCTTGTGCTGCTATTAAACGCTGCTGCGCCGTACTGGCAACACTACGATCTGCCGCTGAGGGTTCTGCCGGTGCCAGGGCTGCTGCTTTAACCTGCTGCATTTTTTGAATGGTTGCAGCTGGATCGCCGGGTATCGGCGCTACATCAATCTGCACCTCGCCACCAACGGCATAGCGTTTGCCATCCGGACCTTGTTGATACTCATAACTTGGCGCACCGGCATAACGTCCACCCACTGTCGCGTGTGCCTGTTCATGAGTACGCACTTCCTGATCCCGGGCTTGTAACTCACGGATCTCACGCTGCTCAGCCTGTTGCTGCTGTTGTTCCTGCTCGGATTGCTGACGACGCTCCGGGCTATCCTCCCGCTCGCCACGTTCTCCCTGTTCACCACTAACCGCTTGTTGGGTTTCGGTTTCCTTACCGTTAGCATCGTACAAGGGTACGTTGGTATTGTTCGGCGCGCTACGCTGCCGATCATCTGTGCTTAACGGACGCTCGGCCGCGCCCTTTTCCAACTCTCTGATTGGCTCCACCGGTTCCCGGCGCAGCATTTCCCGCCGCGCCTGCTCCGTTGCCGGGTTCGCGGTGTTAATACTGACATTGGGATAGTAGGAGGTGATTTGCATCGACGCTACACCCGAATATCGATGATACTACCGAGCATTTCGTCTGCCGTGCGTAAACTACGAACATTAGCCTGTGCCGACAGTTCCTGCTGTTCTAAACGAACCAATGACTGAGTCACATCAGTTGCCGGTGCTGCTTGCTGTGGCCGCGCTGTCGCGTCAACTTGGGCCTGCTGATCCTGCGCGGCGTCAACTTGCTGCTGTTGCTGTTGCTGTTGCTGTTGCTGTTGGCGGTTTAGTGTAGTCTGCCGGTTAATATTTAGCGTTTCTTCGCTAATACCATTGGACGCCCGTTGTAAGCCTTGCAGGCCGGCGCCAAATGCAGATTGAATTTGCATAACCAAGCCCTCTTAGGAATTTGCTTATTAGAGTGCTTAATTATCGACCAGTTCCACCCAAAAGAAAAGCAATCCCGCCGTTTTATTGCACAACACTGCGTAACCAGCTGCAAAATTCAGCCGGATGTGAAATAAAAGGCGCATGCGATGCCTTCGGTAAGACAGTAAAACGGGCCTGCGGTTGTAATGCTTGCAGCATTTGCACCACCGACACAGGCACCAATGAATCGAGGCGACCATAACAACCAACTATCGGTAACGTCAGTTCCGCGAATGTCTGCCGCAGGTCAGTCTGCGCCAGCAAGGTTAGAGCCAGAGCTACAGCTTGTGCTTGCGGTGGCGGATAGGCTGCGATACTTTCCCGTAATTTCAAAATATCCTGCCTCGCGTGTTCTGAGCCCATTGCCTGAATCGCCAGAAACCGCTGAATCGTTTGTGGCAAATTCACCGTTAACGCAGTAGAGAATTGTTGCATAACCTCAGCGCGCATCCCTGGCCAGTCCGGCGTAGCAAGAAACTTCGGTGTAGCCGCAATCAGCGCCAACTGCCGCACTTGTTGCGGAAACGCAGCCGCCAGCGCAATCGCGATTAACCCACCCAGTGACCAGCCAAAAACATAACTTTGCTCGGGGATCTGCGCCGCCAACTGTCTAACGACTGCCGACAACTCGTAATCTGCCGGAAATTGCTGATTCTGGCCGAATCCGGGCAGATCAGGTGTCAGTATCCGGAAATCCGCAGCCAGTTGTTGTTTGATATCCGACCAAACCCCCTGATTAAGTCCCCAGCCATGCAATAACACTAGTGTCGGTTTGGGGTTCTGTTGCTGCTCTGCCATACTCATCTCATGTAAACGAAAGGTGAAAAATGAACCTTATAGAACTGTGCCGCCGGGCCTGGCAACAACTCTTACCGTCGCCATGTCTTTGGTGTAGTCTGCCTGTCCGGCAACATAATTTTATGCTCTGTGAGGCATGCCGTTCCGCACTGCCGGATTTCCCTTACGCGCTATGCCACTTCAATTTGCTATTTCTACCGGCCGTCAGTGCCGGGCTTGGTCAAACCGACTTTCAGCACCTGCTCAGCCTGAGTTGGTATCAGCAGCCATATCAATACTGGATCAGTCGCTGGAAATTCCAGCAGGACCCCTTTGCCGGTTTATTGTTACAACAAGAATTCAGCGCGCTATTACAGCGTTATCAGCAACAACATCCTTTGCCTGATGCCATAACCTATGTACCGATGGCCACCAGCAGAGAGCGGCAGCGTGGTTTTAATCAAGCGCGTTTACTTGCCGAGTCAGCGGCACGCACCCTGCAACTCCCGCTACTGCATTGTTTAGAACGCAGCCGTTTCACCCGGCCGCAACTGGGTTTAACCCGGCAGCAACGCCTGCTGAACTTGCAGCAGGCATTTCGTGTTACCACGGCGGCTCCCTTGCCGAAACACCTGGCGCTGGTTGACGATGTGGTGACGACCGGCAGTACCGCAAATCAACTCTGTCGGTTGTTAAAACGGCATGGCGTGCAGCAGATCAGCCTCTGGACTCTGGCTGTAACGCCTACCGAACATCACTCCTCAGTTTGACTACTGGCGCTAAAACCATGACTCAGATACATCGCATTAATCAGTAAACGACTGGAACCTTTGAAATAACCACGAAATACCGGATTATCCGTCATGCCAATAACCCGGCCCTGCCCCAGATTGTGTGCGACTAAAGCCGCCCCCTGGGCAATGCGAGGAAGATACTCGCCAGCGGTGTAACCCGCTAAATGTGGTTGAGCACTGTAGGTCGCGACATTGACAAAAGGCGCCTGACTCGGTTGCAGCAGCAGATTACTGTTTTTAAATACCGGTAACTCGCGGCGTGGAATACCGAACGTCAAGGGATGACTCAGATCCAATTCCGCACTAAAAATCGCCCCGGCAATACGTTGCTGACCGGCCAGTTGTTCTTTATCGGCGTAGCGCAACTCATTTTGTGGGATCAGCTTGTTCATCTCCTGTGCTGACCATACGCCGGCCTGCAACAGTTTGGCATCTACCAACCAGGCCGCTGCACGTTTTTGCCCCCAGAGTACACCACCTTGTTGCACCCACTGCCGCAGCTGCGTCACTTCCGCCTCTTTCCAGCCACGATAATCACCATCCGGCAGAATGATATGGGTATACCGGCTCAGGTTTAACCGCGACATCCGCTCCGGTTCGGCCAACGTAGGTGAAATACCTGCCAGACGCTCCAGGTTATACCAGAGTTCGCCTGCTTCTGTAGAGTTAACCTCAGGCCCGGCGACGACCAAGACCTGTGGCATTTTCACCGGGGTAAAATTATTACTACCCAGGTCACTACCACGGTTGGTCAGGCCGGTGGTCAGGGTATACACCGGCAGATTAAAACGCTCCTGTACTTTTTGTAACCGGAAAAACCAGTCTGGATGCTGCTGCAAGCCGGCTGGTACCACCATAGCACCCGCTTTAAAGCCACGACTACCTTGTGGCGTGGTGCCGGTAAAATCACCCAGGGCTGCCCGCACCACCAGCCCGTCAGCCAGCATCGCCTGCAACATCACCGGTGCCAGCTGATCCTGCCAATTTATGACATATGCATAACCACCGGCCTGCAGATTTTGACTGCGCACCCGCGGTTGTGGTTGCCAGGGCTGCTCAGAGGCTGCCCGGGCTGGTTCACGATTTACTTCAGTAAAGTCAATATTGTAGGCATAAGGCAAGGTCCAGGCCGACACATCGTAAAAGGTATTATCATTAAAGTTTTTATCGGTACTAAATGCCGCTTTTAATAACCGGTACTGGGTTTGTTGCAACGGCACATAATAACTCTGACCAGCACGGAAAGTACGTTGTTCATATTGCCAGTCAGAGGTTAACGGATAGACCGCAATCTGGTGCTGATTCAGCAACTGCAACAGCGACTCCAAACGACTGCGATCCTGGCTCTCGGTCAGAATATAACCTTTGGCACGTTCACCTTTCGCTTGCTGGGCTGCAGATTGGAAGAACTCCTGTTGATAACTGAGTAACGCCCGGCGATTCGCTACTGCACCTCGAATGGTTGATAAAGACGCATCAAATTGGTTTTTAATCGTTGCGGCAAAGGTCAATAAACCATTGATCGATTCCTGCACATGGCCGCGGCTGCTGGCCTGTTCAAACAGAATCCCGACGCTACCGGTAACATCAGGGTAAGTTGAGCCCTTACCGACATAAAAATCGTCAAAACTTTCTTCGGTGTAGTACAACTGGCCACGTTGATCAAAGGCTTCAGCATGGAAGCCCGCCAGAATTCTGGTCAGTTCGAAATTACGCTCCGGTGTCAGCGGATAATTACGGCTCGGGATCCCGGGCTGAAAAAAATAGCTGGAGTTGGTGCCCATTTCATGGAAATCACCGACAATATTCGGCTGCCATTTATGGAACTGGGCGATCCGGGCCTGACTCTCCGGATGCTGCAACAACAGCCAGTCGCGATTTAAATCAAACCAATAATGGTTTGGCCGGCCATTTGGCCACGGCTCAATATGTTCGCGGTGTTGCGGATCGGCAACCGGCATTTTGCCACGATGCATATTGGCCCAAAGCGCAAAACGATCATGGCCGTCCGGGTTTAAACTGGGCTGAATCAGAATAACGGCCTGCTGTAACCACTGCTGCACTTCCGGGTTATTGCTGGCGGTCAGGTAGTGCGCCAGCACCACTGCTGCATTGGCTGCACTGGGTTCATTGCCATGCACACCATAACCCAACCAAATCACCACCGGACTGTTATCGCTGACCGCAGCACTGCCCCGCACCTGGGCTAAGTGCTGGCTGCGAATTTGGTCCAGCCTGGCCAGATTTTCGGGTGATGACACCACCAATTGCAGTAAAGGCCGCTGTTCATGGCTGTACCCTATTACTTCCAACTGAGCGCGTTCAGACTGGCTGGCTAATTGTTCGAAGTAACGCTGAATCTGATCATGGCGGGCATGCCACTCTCCCACCTCAAAGCCAAACACTTGCTCTGGCGTGGGTACATTGGTCGCGACCGTTTCATTAAAATAGTTTGCCTGCGCTTGCCAAATGCTGCAAAGCAGGACAACAGCTAACAATTTTCTCATTAATACTCTCCCCGGATCCGCGGCTAAGTTAGCCAGAAACTGTTACAAAACTCAAGCAGGGCTGGCATCGCCGCGGTAGGAGGAGTATGATAGCAACATAACCTAGTAATTTAGTCAGGTACTACGATGATTACGATTTCAGAACAGGCTCAGGCACACTTTGCCAAACTGCTGGAGAAGCAACCGGCAGGCACTAACATCCGGGTATTCGTGGTCAATCCGGGCACGGCACAAGCGGAATGTGGCGTTTCTTACTGCCCGGCAGATGCCGTTGAGGATACTGACATCCGGTTAAACTTCACTGGCTTTGATGCCATCGTTGATGAAGAAAGCAAGCCGTTTTTATTGGACGCCGAAATCGACTTTGTGACCGATCAGATGGGTTCACAGCTGACATTAAAAGCGCCGAATGCCAAAGTACGCAAGGTGAGTGACAATGCCCCGCTGATGGAGCGCGTCCAGTATGTGATCGACAGTGAGATCAACCCGCAGCTGGCTAATCATGGCGGCCGGGTTAGTGTGATGGAAATTACCGATAGTGGCGTTGCCGTGCTGCAATTCGGTGGTGGTTGTAATGGCTGTTCACAAGTTGATCTGACCTTAAAAGAAGGGATCGAAAAAGAGTTGTTAAACCGCTTCAGCGGCGAGCTGGCCGGCGTGAAGGATATCACCGAGCATCAGCGTGGTGAGCACTCTTACTACTAAAAACCATCCTGCTTTTATGCTATAACTGCCCCGATAAACTGCACCTCTGACTAAGTTACCGGTCAGAGGTGTAATCAAACGCAATTCCGGGGTTAGCTTATGCGCGTGTTACTGCTCTGCTGTTTACTATTATTAAGTCTGCCTGCGTCAGCGGCTGTGATGTTAATTTATCACCACGTGGCAGAGGATACGCCAAGAGTCAGCTCCGTAACGGCTGCAGAGTTTCGTGGTCATCTGCAGTATCTGCGTGATAATCATTTCCAGGTCATAGGCCTCGACGTCCTGATAGACCAGCTCAAAAGTGGCAAACCGATTGCGGATAATGCAGTCGTCATTACCTTTGATGACAGCTACGAAAATAATTTTACAACCGCACATCCGATCCTGCAGGAGTTCGGTTATCCGTACACCATCTTTATCAGCCCGGGTGACATTGATAAAGGTGCCGGCCCGGTAATGAACTGGCAACAAATCAAACAAATGTCTGAAGATGGCGTGCTGGTCGCTAATCATGCGATGTGGCACGAGCATATGGCCCGACCTGAGCCCGGTGAATCCGAAGCAGACTGGTTAAAGCGGATGCGGCAAAGTATTCTGGATGCCGAGCGGCGGATCAAAGAAGAGACGGGCCAAAATCATCAGTGGCTGGCTTACCCCTATGGCGAGTTTAGCGCCAAGCTGGAGCAGCTGGTACAAGAGTTAGGCTTTATTGGTATCGGCCAGCAGTCCGGCGCCATTGGGCCTTTAACCAAACTGACCCGTATCCCGCGCTATCCGGCGGCCGGTCAGTATGCCGATTTAAAAGATCTGGCACAAAAGCTAAGGACTTTGGCCTTCCCGATCACGAATTATCTCGCAGCTGACCAGGTGATTAGCGCCAACCCGCCAACCTTACGCCTGCAACTTGATATCACCGATTTCCGTAAACAACAATTACGTTGTTTCGCTGGCGCTGAGGTCTTGGAGCCGGTCTGGTTAAATGACAATACTTTTGAAGTAAAAGCCAGTAAAGCGCTGAATCGCGGACGCAGCCGCTACAATTGCACCGCGCCCTCGCTTAGCAAAAAAGGTTACTTTTACTGGTATTCCCAGCCCTGGTTAAATTAGGGTTGATAGCCTAACTGCGCCAGCACCAGCGGAAAATCGGCCAGCAGCTGTTCGGTATCAATCACCGGCACCTGGCCGACCGCCAGGTCCGGTTTAAACATCGCGGCAATTTGTCCTTGCGGGTTTATCAGCACCACTGAAGCACTGTGATCAACCAGATAGTTGCCCTCAGCATTAGTATTGAGGGCATACATCAAACCGAGTTGCCGTACAAAAGGAAATAGCTGATCATGACCTGCGGTCAGACCCAGTACCGCCGGTTGCTGAAAATAATTAACATAATTATTGATTTGCTCTGGTGTATCCCGCTGCGGATCGACAGAAATAAACCATATCTTTAACGGCTCCCTAACCATGGCCGCCAGTTCAGGCTGTACCCCGGCCAATTTAGCCAATGTCAGCGGGCAGATATCCGGGCAATAGGTATAACCAACAAACGCCAGTGTCCACTGTTGATATAACTGTTCACGCCCGACTTGCTGACCGTGTTGATCGATCAATTGAAACTCAAGCAGATTACGGGCCTGCGGATACACCAGCGCCATTGCTGGCTCAGCCGGCTTTTGCCATAACAGATAGCTAAAACTCCCTGCCAATATTGCTGCTACCGCCAATAACAGATAAATCAACTTACGCCACATACAGAGCTAACACCTTAAAGTAATGGTCGACCAGTAATAACAGGAAGAGTACCATTAAATGCAGAATAGAAAACTTAAAGGTTGCCATTGCTGTCTCTGGCTCGGCAGCAAACTTCAGTTTCCAGGCATATTGCAAAAACCGCAGATTCAGCAAAGTACTTCCCAGCAAATAGATAGCTCCGGTCATACCCACGATATAAGGTAACAAGCATACCAGGCATAATAGCAAGGTATACAACAAGATAGCGCTCTTGGTAAATTCAATACCATGGGTGACTGGTAACATTGGCATATTCACCCTGGCATAATCATCCCGCCGGTGAATCGCTAACGCCCAGAAATGCGGCGGTGTCCAGGTAAAGATAATCATCACTAATAACAACGCATAGCCATGCAGCTCACCGGTTACGGCAGTCCAACCCAATAAGGGCGGCATGGCACCTGCTAAACCACCGATCACGATATTTTGTGGCGTAGCCCGCTTCAGAAACATGGTGTAGACCACGGCATAACCAAATAAGCTTAGTAGCGTTAACCAGGCAGTCAGTGGATTTACCGCCAGGTACAGCAAGGTAAAGCCCGAGGCGGCCAGACTGGTCGCAAAAATAATCGCTTGCTTACTGCTAATGCGACCCCGCGCTACCGGCCGGCTATGGGTGCGCGCCATTTTGGCATCAATCTGCTGATCGACAACATGATTTAACGCCGCCGCCGCCGCAGAAAGCAGGCCAATGCCAATAGTTGCGCTGAGTAGCAACGACCAGTCAGCTAACTGCTCACTCGCTAACACCATGCCTACCCAGGCCGTTAGTACTAATAACGCGACCACCTTTGGCTTGGTTAACTCCAGGTAATCACGCCAGCGCCGGCTAAACTGTCCTGTTAAAATTGCGGTTGCCATCTTATGCCTCCTGCGGCTTGGGGTAAGCGATCTGGTAGCAAATTACCACCGACAGCATCAGTAAATTCGCACCAACAAAGTTATGTGCCACGGCATTTAGTAAAGGTAAGTGCAGCACGATATTGAGTAAACCCAGCGTCAGTTGTAATGCCAACACCGCTGCTAACGCCAGCGCCAAACGACGCATCAGTTGCTCTTGCGCCTGCCGGTAAAGCCGCCAGGCAAAGCTGGCCACTACCAGAGTGGTGACGATGGCACCCAAGCGGTGCAGCACATGGATCGTCGCCCGTGCATCCTGCGACATCACACCATATTCATAATCATCATGCCCCAGATGTAAATCAAAGGCTTCGGCGAAAGTCAGCCGGTTACTCCAACCCGCTTCACAAATCGGTAAATCAATACAGGCCAGGGCTGCATAATTGGCAGCGGTCCAACCGCCCAGAGCAATTTGTAAGGTGACGACCAATAAGCTGAGCAGTGCCAGCGGTAATAAGGGTTTTAAGCGCTGATCCTGACTGCGCCAGGCAGGCCTTTGCTGCAGCCAGTATAGCGCCAGCAAACTGAATAACGTAAAGCCAAACATTAGGTGTGCCAGCACCACGATCGGCAATAAGCCCATGGTCACGGTCCAGGCCCCCAACGTGGCCTGAAAGATCACAATTAACAATAAAGCGCTTGGTAACAAGCGGCCACTTTGTTGCCGCCGCCAGTGTATTACGGCCAGGGCTGCAATCAACAAACCCAGAGTACCGGCCAGATAACGGTGAATCATCTCATTCCAGGCTTTGGCATGCTCCAGCGGCCGCTCCGGAAAGCGCTCGGCGGCAATTTGCATTTTCTCCGGCTTATGCGGCACCTTCAGAAAACCATAGCAACCTGGCCAGTCCGGGCACCCTAAACCCGCATCGGTTAACCGGGTATAGGCTCCCAGAATAATCACCAGCATGGTCCAGACTAACGTCAGCGTGATTAATTTTTTTTGTAATGTCATACGCTGGTCCTATCGTAGTTCATCAGTTTCATTAAATCGGCACGGATCGCTTTAGCCGTATCGGCCATCTCGGCAGCCTGCTCCGGCAACGGGTAAGTCAGTAACGCCAGGCCACGCTGGTCAACCAGCACAATTTTTTGCTGCAAAGTTGTCAGGCTAGTTAACGGCTTCGGCTGGGTAAACATCGGATAATCCGCCAGGCTGGTCGCCCCCAGATAGACTGGCTGCACCTGAGTTTGTTTGCGTCCCAACCCGACATAAAGCTGCTTCACCGTATGCAATGCCTGCTGACAAGGCTGACTGCAGTCTTCAGCCACCACGACGATACGCCAGTGTTTTGGTACCTTGCTGGCATCGGGCAGTAAATACACTTCTTCAGTTAACCAGGCGCCGCGACTGGAAGAACCGGCATTAAACCAGCCAAACTCCAGCACCAGTTTCGCCAGCACTAACGGCAAGGCGCAACACAATACAAACAACAGCAGAAATTTATTCTTGTTCATTTTCATTCTCCCGGTGCCAACTGGCCGCCAGCGCGACCATTAATACGGCGACAGCTAAACCAAACCACTGTAAGGCGTAACCACGATGTTTTTGTGGCGGCATCACCACTGGCTGGTAATGTGGCATAAAATCAGAGGCTCGCTGCTGATACAGCACGGCCGGATACAGAGACAAGGGTAATTGTTGCTGCAGCAGAGCATAGTCAATTTGCTGCATCCGCATCGGGTAACTGCTGCCCTCCAGATTCTGGCCAAGCAATAAGGTGTTGGCCGGCTCACTGCGTACCAGGGCTTCAAGTTCAAGCTGCGCGGGGATCTGCGGCTCCGGCAACAGCTGGCGGCTGTCGCCGGCAGCCAGCCAGCCGAGGTTAACCAATACCAGTGTACTGTTGTCAGCAAACTGCATCGGTATTATCACATCATAGCCAACCCGGCCATTAAGGATTTGATTATCCAGCAACCAAATATAGGGTGGCAGCCAGTAAGCGGTATCCACCAGCATGGCGCCATCCAGTTGAGCGGCTCCCTGCGCCAACAGCTGATGACCACTGAGCGCACCCTGTTGCTGAATAGCAGCGATCTGCTGCAGTTGCAGCGTTTTTTCTGCAGCCCGCTGCCACTGCCAATGGGACAACTTGATCAAAATGGCAAAAGCGGTCAGAGTAATTAATAGCCAGACCCGATTAACCTTAAATAATTGACCGAACAACTTAAACTGCATCAGTCAGACTCCGGAGTACCTTATGCTTATTAAAATCATTATTTGCGCACTACTGCTCTTTATCGTCATTAACCTGGTCAGGGCGGGGGTGGCGATGCTGCGGCAGCAAGACAGCACCTTGCCCATGTCTCATTTTCTTGGTCGCCGTGTGTTGTACTCGGCGGTGATTTTGGTGCTGATTTTAGTGGCCATGGCGCTGGGCTTGATTACGCCCAACCCACGGCCTTACTAAAAGATTTAAAGCACATAAACAAACACAAACAGGCACAGCCAAACCACATCAACAAAGTGCCAGTACCAGGCACCCGCCTGAAACGCAAAGTGCTTTTCAGGCGTAAAGTGGCCTTTTAATACCCGTAGGAACACAAAGAACAAGATTAGCGCCCCCAGGGTCACGTGCAAACCGTGAAAACCCGTTAGCAGATAGAAGGTGTTGCCATAGAAACCCGAGTCAAGCCGCAGCCCCAGGTCACGGTAGGCATGCACATATTCGTAGCCTTGCAGGCACAGGAAGATCACGCCAAGCACTAAAGTCAGAAACAACATGCCTTTTAGCTGCCCGCGCTTGTTCTGTTCCAAACCCGTGTGAGCAAAGTGCAGAGTGACAGAGGAAATCAGCAGGATAGCGGTATTAATCGCCGGTAAGCCCCAAGCCGGCATCGCCTGGGTCTCAATACCACCCGGGGTTTTCACCAGTGGCCATACCGGTTCGAAATCCGGCCACAGGATGGCGAAAGTCATGGCATTATTACTGGCCCCGCCCAGCCATTCCATCGCGATCACCCGGCCATAAAACAGTGCGCCGAAAAACGCCATAAAGAACATCACTTCCGACACGATAAACCAGCTCATCCCCTGACGGAATGACCGGTCCATCTGACTGCTGTACAGACCCGACATCGATTCCTCAATGATGTTTCTGAACCAGCCGACTAACATAAAAACTAAAATGGCAAAGCCAGCCAGTAGTAACCAACCGCCAAAACCGCTTTGTTGCTTGCTCATATCAATAACGAGGTGACCCGCACCAAAAGCAATGCAAAACAGAGCAATGGCGCCGACAATCGGCCAGGGGCTTTGTGCCGGCACATAATATCTTTCGTACGTTTTACTCATCTTATTCCCCAAGATTTTCGGTAGCGGCGTTGCCCTGCCAATTCGCGGTCACATCGTACAGCGTATAGTTCAGCGTAATAGTGCTGAATTGGGCAGGCAGCGCCGGGTCAACGTAAAACTGCACTGGCATCAGCATATTACGGCCGGCTGCCAGTTGCTGCTGGGTAAAACAGAAACATTCAATCTTATGCAGGTACAGTGCGGCTTGCCCAGGCGATACTGAAGGTACCGCCTGGCCCACGATCATCTGCGCGGTCGGATTCTCAGCAAAATAATTCATCACATGAACTTCTCCCGGATGCACCGTCAGACGACGGATCTCCGGTTTAAAAATCCACGGCATATCCTTATTCGGCCGCGCCAGAAATTCGATAGTAATTTCACGGCTGGTATCAACACCATCAACCAGTGCCGTTGCCGGCACATTTGACGTTTTACCGTTGATCCCGGTTACCTCACAGAACACGTCATACAGTGGTACCAGCGCAAAGCCAAAACCGAACATCAGCGCCGTAACCAACAGTAATTTCGTTACCAGGGTCCGATGTAACTGCATAAGGCCTCCTATTTCACTTCCGGTGGCGTTTCAAAGGTGTGATAAGGTGCCGGCGATGGCACCTGCCACTCCAGACCTTCGGCACCTTCCCATACCTGAGCCGTCGCTTTCTCACCGCCACGGGCACATTTCACCAATACCCAGACGAAAATCAGTTGTGACAACCCGAACAGGAAGCCACCCACACTGATAAAGGCGTTAAAGTCAGCGAACTGCAGCGCATAATCCGGGATCCGTCTTGGCATACCAGCCAGACCGACAAAGTGCATCGGGAAGAACAGCAGATTGACCGAAATCAGTGAACACCAGAAATGTAATTGTCCGAGGCGCTCGTCATACATATGCCCGGTCCATTTCGGCAACCAGTAATAGGCCGCAGCGATAATCGAGAACACCGCGCCGGTTACCAGCACATAGTGGAAATGCGCCACCACAAAATAGGTGTCGTGATATTGGAAGTCTGCCGGTGTAATCGCCAGCATCAGACCGGAGAAACCACCGATGGTAAAGAGCACAATAAAAGCCAGCGCAAACATCATCGGCACTTCAAAGGTCATAGCACCGCGCCACATCGTTGCTACCCAGTTAAACACCTTCACCCCGGTCGGCACTGCGATCAGCATCGTACAGTACATAAAGAACAGGGTGGCAAATACCGGCATCCCGGTAGTGAACATATGGTGCGCCCATACCAGGAACGACAGAATGGCAATACTGGCGGTGGCATACACCATCGAAGCATAACCAAACAGAGGCTTGCGGGCAAAGGTAGGGATGATTGCTGAGACAATCCCAAAGGCCGGCAAAATCATAATGTAAACTTCAGGATGGCCGAAGAACCAGAAAATATGCTGGAACAGTACCGGGTCGCCACCACCGGCGGCATCGAAGAAACTGGTACCAAAATACTTGTCTGTCAGCACCATGGTAACGGCGCCAGCCAACACCGGCATCACCATAATTAGCAGGAAAGCGGTAATAAACCAGGTCCAGACAAACAGCGGCATCTTCATCCAGGTCATACCGGGTGCCCGCATATTCCAGATGGTTACGATCACGTTAATCGCGCCCATAATCGACGAAATACCCATGATATGCACTGAGAATACAAACAAGGCAGTGCTGTCGTTACTATAAGTTGTAGACAGTGGTGCATAGAAGGTCCAGCCGAAGTCCGGCCCGCCGCCTGGCATAAATAAACTCAGCAGCAGGATCAGGAAGGCAAAAGGCAGGATCCAGAAGCTCCAGTTATTCATCCGTGGCAATGCCATATCCGGCGCGCCAATCATCATCGGAATCATCCAGTTCGCCAGGCCGGTAAAGGCCGGCATCACAGCACCGAATACCATTATCAGACCATGTACTGTGGTCATCTGGTTAAAAAACTGTGGCTCGACGAACTGCATACCAGGTTGGAACAACTCTAAGCGGATCACCATCGCCATACTGCCGCCGATAAAGAACATCAGCAGTGCAAACACCAGATACATGGTACCGATGTCTTTATGGTTGGTAGTATACAGCCAGCGTTTTATACCGCTGGGTTTGTGGTCATGCTCGTGGTCATGATCATGTGTAATAGCTGACATTGGTTATTCTCCCTTGCCATGCTGTACGGCGTAGACATCGGCAGCTTGCACGGCATCCCCGGTGTTATTGTCAAAAGCGTTACGGGTGTAAGTAATAACCGCCGCCAACTCTTTTAAACTCAGCTGTTTGCCAAAAGCCTGCATTGCGGTACCAGCCTTGCCGTTGACGATGATTTCAATGTGCGCCTGGCGGTCATTCAAAATTAACTGACTGCCTTTCAGCGCCGGGAAGATACCGGGTAAGCCACCACCAGTCGGTTGATGGCAAGCGACACACCAACCTTGATAAACTTTTTCACCGGTTGCCATCAGCTCCGCCATATCCATATTCATCGCCAGCAATTCGCGCTCGGCCGCTTTTTCGGCAGCGATCCGGCTCTCTTCCTGTGCCACCCATGCCAGATAATCTTCGGGGGTCTTGGCAATCACCACCACTGGCATAAAGCCGTGGTCTTTACCGCACAACTCGGCACATTGCCCACGATAAATGCCCGGTTCATCGACCCGGGTCCAGGCTTCGTTAATAAAGCCAGGATTGGCATCTTTTTTTATGGCAAAGGCAGGTACCCACCAGGAGTGAATCACATCATCCGAGGTCATCAGAAAACGCACTTTTTTACCGGTTGGAATCACCAGCGGCCGGTCAACTTCCAGCAGGTAGTTTTCACCTTTCGCTAATTTGTTTGCGATTTGTTCGCGCGGGGTGGCCAGCAGTGAGAAATACTCCAGGTCATGTTCCAGGTATTTGTAATGCCACTTCCACTGCGAGCCAGTCACCAATACCGTGACATCTGCCGCAGAGGTATCCTCCATCGCTATCAGGGTTTTGGTGGCTGGAATAGCCATACCGATCAGGATGACTACCGGAATGGCAGTCCATAGAATTTCAACCTTAGTGCTCTCATGGAACTGAGCTGGCTGCACTCCCCTGGCTTTACGATGGCGAATGATGGACCAGAACATGATCCCAAACACCACAGCACCGATAACACAGCAAATCCAAAATATGGTCATATGCAGGTCGTAAACCTGCTGACTGATTTCAGTGGCGCCTTTGGTCATATTTAAAGGCATGGATTTTGATGCGTTTGCCGATGCGGCAAAAAGCAGGGTCGGCAGCGACCAAAGCAGACAACGCGCGTTTGTCACTGTACTTCTCCTCTGTCATTTGCAAAGCAAATTGCAGAAACTAAGTACACAGAACTACACGGTTTTTTTACTACCCACCCAACCGAATCTATGTGCTATACCCTTCTTCCTTGAAGATACGGGGGTGTTAGCTGCCTTCACTTACCCCAGTCACATAGGGCTACTATGTTCTTAGGGATGCATTCAGTTGCCGCCTACCCGCATCGTCAATGCTATTGGGTAAATAAGTTTCGCAATTTTATTCTTGTTATTGTTTTTTGGGTTGATTTCGAGGCTAGCGCTGAAATCAGTAGTGGCACACCTGTTGTTATTTTTTCACCAGCTACCGTCTAAGAATTGTCCAGGAATTGAATTATGTAAACCCCTAAAATGCAAAAGCACCGATAAAACCAAATGGTCATACCAGTGCTTTGGGGAAAATAACTTATTGAGAACAGGTGGAATTATAACCAGCTGCCGTTACGGATCACGCCAACTGCCAGGCCTTCCACGGCGAAATGCTGCTGCCGTAAATCGACTTTTATCACCTGAAAATCCGGATTTTCCGGTAACAACAATACTTGATGGCCATCGCGCTGAAAACGTTTCACGGTGACTTCGTCATCAACGCGGGCCACGATCACTTGCCCAGGCAGCGCCTGATGTGTTTTATGTACGGCCAGTAAATCACCATCCAGAATGCCGATATCCTGCATACTCATCCCTTGCACCCGTAGCAGGAAATCCGCATGCGGCTTAAACAGGTTTGCATCAATCTGATAGTGATCCTGTACATGTTCTGCCGCTAAAATCGGCTGACCAGCAGCGACCTTACCGATTAAGGGTAATCCCAACTGTTCCGGTGCAGTGTCATCTTCAATCAGCCGGATCCCTCTGGACGTACCGGGCAACATCGCAATCACGCCTTTTTTTGCCAACGCTTTTAAATGCTCTTCGGCGGCATTCGCCGATTTAAAACCCAGACGCACAGCAATCTCAGCGCGGGTTGGCGGCATCCCGGTTTCACTTTGATAATCTTTAATCAGTTGCAGAATTTCTGCCTGACGTGGCGTTAATGGTCTAATCATGCTGGCTACCCATACAGTATTTACTGTGAGTATATACAGTCTTTTTCAGCTTGCCAAGTTTTCTGCCGCAGCAAAATTTGCCTCACCGATCAGCTATGCTATTCTTAGCGCCCATTTTTTCAGGTCAGTAAGGTTATGTTGTCAGGCTTGTCGCTGTTTACCAAACTGTTAAGTTGGCCGATCCGGCTACTGGTAAAGTTTAAAATCGTACCGGATAATCCAATCCATGAGCTGCAGATCTGCACTGACCGGCCATTATTCTATATTTGCCATACTGAGTCCGCCTCTGATCTGGCGACACTGCGCCGGGTTTGCCGCGTCCTGGACTTACCTGACCCATTAAGCCGGGTCAAGCTGGATGAGCAATCACTGCCACGCACGCTGTTTCTGGAACAGCCGCATCAATTGATTGGCGGTCGAGGCAAAACCCGGGCATTACAACAAGGCCAGCAGCTGTTGGCCGCTCATCTGGCTAATCCAAAGTTGCAGGCGCAGTTAATACCCGCAGCCATCCTCTGGGGTCGGGCGCCGGGCAAAGAAAACAGTATAAAATGGTTGCTTGGCGAAGCTCATGCCCCGAACTGGCTGGCAAAGCTGTTAATCGTACTGATTTCTGGCCGCCATACTCTGGTACGGTTAAGTAAGCCGGTCGACCTGCAGCAAATGGCGGCGCAGTTTGGTGCCGAACAGGAGATTGCCCGCAAATTGCTGCGCATGTCGCGGATCCATTTTTACCGGCAGCGGTTGGCCGCAACGGGTCCGAAACTGATCGCCAGAGCGCAGTTATTCAATGCCCTGCTGGCGTCACCGGCGTTAAAGCAAGCCATTGCCGACGAGGCCAGTAGTAAAAAAATCAGCTATCAGGCAGCGCAACAGGAAGCACGTAAACTGTTGCAGGAAATCGCTGCCGACTATCGCACCTCGACTCTACGCTTTGGCGACCGTATTCTCAGCTGGCTGTGGCAGAAATTGTATTACGGCATTAAGGTTACCAATGCCGACAAGTTACGCGATCTGGCGCAGAAAGGTCACGAAATCGTGTATGTACCCTGCCATCGCAGCCATATGGATTATCTGCTGTTAAGCTACATTATCTACCACCAGGGTCTGGTACCACCGCATATCGCCGCCGGTATTAACCTGAACTTCTGGCCCGCCGGGACCATTTTTCGCCGCGGGGGTGCCTTTTTTATCCGCCGCAGCTTTAGCGGTAATAAGCTTTATTCGGCGGTGTTTCGCGAATACCTCAGCCTGTTGTTTATAAAAGGCTACGCCGTGAAATACTACACTGAGGGCGGTCGTAGCCGCACCGGTCGGTTGTTACAGCCAAAAACCGGCATGCTGGCGATGACTGTGCAGTCGATGCTGCGCGGTATTGACCGCCCCGTCACCCTGGTACCGGTGTATCTGGGCTATGAGCACGTCATGGAGGTGAATACTTACCTCAGTGAATTGCAGGGCTCGGGTAAGCAGAAAGAGTCAGTGCTTGGCGTGCTGAAGGCCATTCGCAATTTGCGGGATTATGGTTATGGCTATGTCAATTTTGGTGAACCGATTTCGCTGAACCATTATCTGAATCAACAGGCACCGGACTGGAAAACCGAAATTAACCCGTTAGAAGCGCCAAAACCGCAATGGCTAAATCCGGTGGTCGCTAAACTGTCAGATCAGATTATGCGTCATATTAACCAGGCGGCGGCGTTAAACAGCATTAACCTGATTGCATTGTGCTTATTAGCCAGTGACGAGCAAAGTTTGACACGGCAGGAGTTAGAGCGGCAACTCGAAGTCTATTTGAACTTACAGCGTATGGTGCCATATCACGCGAATGTCAGTTTGCCAGAGCAAACGCCAGCCCAAATGATTGCCCATGCCGCCAAGATGCAGAAAATTCAGTTAGCCACAGACAGTTTTGGTGAACTGGTGAGCCTGAGCCCGCAACATGCGGTGCAGATGAGTTATTACCGTAATAACATTTTGCATCTGTTTATCATCCCGGCGCTGTTAGCCTCAGCCGTGCTACGGCAGCAGGAACAATCACAACAACAGCTACTGGCGATGGTTGAACAGCTTTATGGTTTACTGCGTCATGAACTGTTTTTATATGTGCCATCAATTAGCAACTACAGCAAACAACTGTTACAACAGTTAGTGCAGGCTGGAATGTTACAGCAGCAGGAGCAACGCTTTCTGGTGCCGCCGCAACATAGCCGTGAGTACTTTATGCTGGACCTGCTGGCACATAATGCCGAACACACCTTGCAACGCTATGCCATGGTATTTAACCTGCTGCACGCGCATGGACCACTGCAGCGCAGTGAGCTGGAGCAGCAAAGCCAACAACTTGCACAGCGGTTGCTGACTTTGCATGGCATTAACGCACCGGAATATTACGACAAGAATCTGTTTGCCACCCTGAGCCAGGCGTTAAAACTGGAAGGTTACAGCCAACCGGACCAGGACAACCGGGTCAGAGCCACACCCGAGTTGTCGAAACTGGCGACCAGCGTCAATCTGCTACTGCGTAATGAAGTGCTACAGAGTATCTACAGCATTATGCCCCGCGACTAGCCGCCTTCATGGTACTCGCGAATCACACCTTGCTGAATGGTAGTCGCAACCAGTTTACCATCACGGGTAAAAAACTGGCCCTGCACCAAACCCCGGCCGCCTGAGGCTGCCGGGCTATCGACCGCGTAAAGTAACCAATCGTCAAAGCGGAAATCGTGATGAAACCACATCGCATGGTCGATAGTCGCAACTTGCATATTTTTCGCCATAAAAGAACGGCCGTGCGGCTGCAGCGCCGTCGGCAAAAAATTAAAATCAGAGGCATAGGCGAGCAGATATTTATGCACCCGATGATCGTCCGGCATATTGCCGTTAGCTTTAAACCAAACATAGCGCTTAGGCGCACTGACCGCCGGTGAGAAAGGATTTTGAAAATCCACCGGCCGCATTTCGATCGGCTTTTCACAGATAAATTTACTGCGGAGTTTTTCCGGGATCTGCGCCGCATGCTGCTGATAAAAATCTAAATCGGACACCAGCTCATCCGGGCCTGGTACCTGTGGCATCGGTAACTGATGCTCAAAGCCCTGCTCTTCAATCTGAAACGAGGCTGTCATGTAAAAAATCGGCTTACCATACTGAATCGCACTAACCCGGCGGGTACTAAAACTTTTGCCATCGCGGATGTCTTCTACTTCATAGACAATTGGCTTACTAGCATCCCCAGGCCGTAAAAAATAAGAGTGAAAGGAGTGTAATTTACGCTCTTCCGGCAAGGTTTCTTTTGCCGCCGACAATGCCTGCCCCATCACCTGGCCCCCAAATACGGCTTTAAAGCCCAGATCCTGACTTTGTCCCCGATACAAACCCAGCTCGATAGTCTCTAATTTTAATAAAGATAATAAATTCGCCAGTACCTGACTCATAAGCTAGCCTGTTTAGTCACCCGAAGAACTGTTATTCTGCCGTAAATGATGGAGTCTGGCAAAATGAACTATTGGTTATTTAAAACTGAACCCAGCGAGTGCAGTATTGATGATTTTGCGCGTAATCCGCAACAACCGATAGTGTGGGAGGGGGTGCGCAATTATCAGGCGCGCAATTACTTGCGGGACGGCGTTGCGCTGGGGGATCAGGTACTGATTTATCATTCCAGTTGCAAACATCTTGGTGTTGCAGGTATTGTTAAAGTGGTACGAGCAGCTTATGCTGATCCCAGTCAATTTGACAGCCGTAGTGTGTATTACGATGCCAAGGCAACAGTAGCTCAGCCGACTTGGGTGGCAGTAGATTTGGTTTACGTTAGTAAACTATCTCACCTGATAACACTGGACAAAATAAAAAGCTCCGCTAAGATGGCAGAGTTGCCGCTTGTACAAAAAGGCAGCAGATTATCGGTAATGCCAGTGACGGCTCAACAGTGGTGCGACTTACTGGCCTTACAGTAGTTCGCCGTGATCCCTTTGGTTTCGGAGCCAAAAATGCTAGCAATCCAAGTAGAAGAAAGGCGCCAGACGGACAAGGACCTTAATTATTTTTGGAATCAGCTCAATTTAGCGCAGAAGTTTTCTGCCGCAGAGTTGCAACGCTACGGATATCAGTTGCGATTTGTCAGAAATATGACCAGTGGTAAACTGGCAGTGTTAGATTACGATGGCAAGTTGGCGGCGATTGACCACGATGGTCTGATTGATACCGAGCCTAAGATAGTCCTCAGACACTGATTGTGACAGCCACAGCCGTTGTGGACTTTCTGGTTTGGAGCGACATAACGCCGGCAAATGCCGGCGTTATGCTTTGGTTAATTTGCTTGTGCCTGTTTGATATACTGCTGCACCTGCTGCTCCAGTACTGCCAGTGGTACACTGCCATTACCCAGCACCACATTGTGGAAAGCCCGCACATCGAACCTGTCTCCCAGCTGCTGCTCAGCTTCCTGCCGTAAGCGGCGAATCGTCAATTCACCCAGCTTGTAGGACAAAGCTTGCGCTGGCCAACTAATATAACGGTCAATTTCAGTTTGCACATTATGCATCGACAAGGCGGTATTCTCCGCTAAAAAGTCGATGGCCTGCTGCCGACTCCACCCCAGACTATGCATGCCAGTATCTACGACCAGACGGGCCGCGCGCCACATCTCATAAGTCAGACGACCGAAATTACTGTAAGGGTCCTGATAGAAACCCATCTCTAAGCCCAGGTATTCCGCATATAGGCCCCAACCCTCACCAAAAGCAGAGGTATAAAAAGTGCGTCGGTAATCAGGCAAATCGCCCTGCTCACGAGCCAGTGAGATTTGTAAATGATGACCAGGTACCGCCTCATGCAGCGTCAAGGCTTCCATTTCATATAAAGGACGCCGATTTAACGCATAGGTGTTGACCCAATAATAACCAGCCTGATCGTCCCGGGCGGCGCCAGAATAACGGCCCGTCGTATATTTCGGGGCTATCTCAGCCGGGACTTCGGTCACGCCATAAGGGGTGCGGGGCAGCAAATTGAAGAACCGCCGCAGTTGAGCATCAGCCCGCTTCGACAACCATGCCGCGTAACGCAGTAATTCATCGGCTGATTGCGGATAGAAACGCGGGTCCTCACGCAAAAAACGCACAAAATCCGCAAAGCTACCTTCAAAACCCAGACTATCGATCACCTGCTGCATCTCAGCACGGATCCGTTTTACCTCAGTCAAGCCGATGTCATGCACCTGCTGCGGTGTCAGCTTTAAGGTGGTGTAATGCTCCAGGCGGTTTTGGTAAAACGCGGCACCATCTGGCAAATTGCTGGCGGCTATATCCTGTCGGGCCCCGGGCAAATATTGCTGCACCATAAAATCATAAAACGCCTGATAAGCCGGATTGACCGCCTGTGTAATCAACTCAGCAGCTTGCTGACGGAACGACTGCCACTGCTGCTCGGTGATCGCATCAGACTTTCGTAACAGTGGTTGAAAAAAAACACTTTGTTCCGGGGTGGCAATATAAGACACGATACTTTGCTCGAAACCTTCCAGCACAATACGTGGCTGAGTGATCCCTTTTGCCAGCCCCTCGCGCATCAGCGCAATTTGTTGCTCCATGTACTGCGGCACAGCAGCCAAACGCTGTAAATACTGTTGATAATCCTCTGCCTGACGCAAATTGTTGCGCTGAAAACTAAAAGCGAGCGAAGTATGAAAGCCTGACTCAGAGGTCAACGGCATTAAATGACCATTAAAACGATATTGATCGATTTCATCAGCCAGCCGATAGCTGAGAATCGCATGATTAATCTTGTCTTGTTCATTCAGCGTTGTCAGATCAATCGCCAGTAATTGTTGTTGTAACGCCAATCGTTGTTGCTGTCGGGCGGCCAGGGCCGGCGCTGACATATCCGTCAGGGTGCCTGCGGCCGGAGTTCTCAGTGCAGTCTCGGCTTGCCAGATCTGAGACGCGAGTTCACTGAATGTTGGGGGCGTCGGCGCGGTTGATTGGCTGGCACAGCCTGCCAGCAGTAATACTGCCGCGAGCATGCTAAGTGGCTTTTGCAGTTTTTGCATCAGGGTTTCCTTAGTTATTTTTATCGATTGTACCTTTAACCATCCTAAGATACAGGTCGTTGGACCTCACAAAATCAGCACTCTATCGTGATTCTCACGCTACGGCTAACGCAGTATTGCTGTTAATTTAGACTATTCTGACAAATTATCTGGAAAAGATATTGCCTGTAATCTTTAATCACGTAGTATAGAACCGAAATAATAATAACATCGCGCTGATGGAGCCTGGTTGCCCGGTATGAAGTATAAGGATTCGTTGCAGCAAGCTTTGGACAAAGCTGCGCAGGTTAGTGCTTTTCTCAAGCACAACCAGCTCGCCGCGCATCCGACCAATTATACGGTTGGCTACGAGTATATCAGCGGTAATAACAATGAGCTTTGTGAAGCCATTGAACAAAAACTGGCTGCCAAAGCCAGGTTTGACGACTTTATTATGGCGGAGCTGTATAACCGCTACCTGCTACCTGAGCAGCAGCAACAAGAGCAGCTGCTTCGTGATGTTTCTGGCATGGTCAGCCGTTTGTCTGGTTATACCGATCTTGCTGCCGAAGCCACCGAGAATTTTATTGATCAGCTCGACCATACCGTTTTTAAGCTGGAACAAGACGCCCAGCCGATGCCGCCGGCATTAGCTGAGTTAAAGCAGGTTACTCTCGCCTATCGTAAACAACAGCAGCAACTTAACCAGCAGCTGGTAGTCGCTAACCAACAAAGCCATCAGTTACGGGACGAGTTGGAGCAACTGAAACAACAGCGCTTGCAAGATCCCCTCACCGGTTTATACAACAGGGTTGCCATGCAAAATCAGGTGGAGCTCTGGCTAAGCGAACAACCCGATCGCCGTATCGCTGCGATCGCCGTTGACCTTGATCACTTTGCCCGCTTTAATCAGGATTATGGCCAAACTATTGGTGATATCATCCTGTCCAAAGTAGCGAAAAAGGTCCGTAGCTACGTACAGGAAAGTGGTATGCCTGTGCGTGCCGGTGGCGAAGAATTCCTGCTGTTACTGCCTGATGTTGATCTTCGAACCGCAGCTGAAATTGCAGAACAGGTGCGCAAAGGGGTCGAAAAACTGCGCTTTGTGTCGGCGCGCGACAAAAAAAGCCTGCCTAAAATTACCATTTCGCTGGGCGTTGCGCTGTATCAGGCGTCAGAAAACTGGTATCAATTCCTGTCCCGCACCAATAATGTGTTACAGCTGGCTAAACAGCGTGGCCGCAATCAGGTTGCGAATGAGGCCATGCTGGCAGCAATTTAAATCTGACCGCATATTTTTGCAGCCTTTCTGTTCAGCTTGTTGGCTCAGCCAGTATTATCTTTTACACTAGCCGCCTGTTAATTCTAATCAGGCGCTGTTATGACTGAACCCAGCAACAACACTACCCACTTTGGCTTTAAATCGGTACCTAAAGAACAAAAGGTGGCGATGGTCGCCGATGTTTTTCATTCGGTAGCAGCTAAATACGACATTATGAATGATGTGATGTCGATGGGGATTCACCGCCTGTGGAAACGTTTCACTATCGATTGCAGCGGTGTACGGCCGGGCCAGCAGGTGTTAGATCTTGCCGGCGGTACCGGTGACATCACTGCGCTGTTCTCGAAACGTGTCGGGCCAACTGGTAAGGTCGTATTGGCCGATATTAATGAATCAATGTTAAACGTCGGCCGGGATAAACTGCGTGATCTGGGGTTAGTCACAAATATCGAGTTTGTCCAGGCTAACGCCGAAGCTCTGCCTTTCGCCGACAATAGCTTTGATATTGTATCGATCGGCTTTGGCTTGCGTAACGTTACCGATAAAGATGCCGCCTTGCGTTCTATCTTCCGGGTGTTAAAGCCCGGTGGCCGCCTGTTGGTGCTGGAGTTTTCCAAGCCACAAAGCGAAGTACTCAGCAAAGCCTATGATCTGTATTCGTTCCGCATTCTGCCATTTATGGGGCAACTGATCGCGAATGATAAAGAGAGTTATCAGTACCTGGCCGAATCTATCCGCATGCATCCGGATCAGGAGACCCTGAAACAAATGATGCAGGACGCGGGTTTTGCCGAAGTCAGCTACCATAACCTTACCGGTGGTATCGTAGCACTGCACCGGGGTTATAAATTCTGATGCTCCCGTTACTGCCCCAGTTAGTCTGCGCCCTGGCCGAACAGCTGAGCCGTAAGGCGATTGCTTTAGATCCGGCTTGCCAGCCCAAGCTGCGGCAACTGCAAGGTACTCAGCTGGGGTTTGCGCTAAAAGAATTCAAACTAACGCTGGTCATAAGCGCCGGTACCGATAGCTTACTTTTCAACCAGCACGACGAAGCGGTCGATTGCCGGATTAGTACTGACTTGGCCAGCCTGCGGTTACTCGGCGATCCCAGTCAACTCACCCGGTTAATTAAAAGCGATGCGCTACAGATCGAAGGCGATTTGCAGCTGGCGCAGCAATACGCCAATTTTCTGCAGCAACTTAATCCTGATTGGCAGGGTGCCCTGGCCGGCTATGTAGGTGATGCCGCTACTCATAAACTGGTACGGCTACTCCAGCAACTGCAAAGTTACTGTAGTCTGAAATGGCAGCAGCTACAGCAAAGTCAGATGGAGTTGGTGCAGGACGAGTTAAAACTGACCCCGGTACGGGCTGAATATGAGTTATTTAGCCAGGATCTGAGCAAGCTAACGGGCCGTGTCGAGCTGCTACGGCGCCAACTACAACAGGTGCAGGAGTCAGAGTGCGTTTAGGCCGCTTTTATCAAATCCAAAAAACCTTACTCGAATATGGCCTGGATGAATTGATCCCGGCGCAATGGCAACCCTGGTACGCCAAAGCCGCGCGACGTTGTTTTTTCTGGTTAAAAAACCGCTATCCTGAACAGCGGCCCGCTGCAAGACTCCGCCTCGCTTTACAGAGTCTGGGGCCGGTATGGATTAAATTCGGCCAGATGTTATCTACCCGGCGCGATCTGCTCCCTGCTGAGCTGGCAGATGAACTGGCGATTTTACAGGACAAGGTCGCACCCTTTCCCGGCGAACAAGCGCAGGCATTAATTGAAAAGGCATTAGAACTCAATCATATCAGCGACTTATTTACTGACTTTGCCGTCCAACCGCTAGCGTCTGCTTCTATCGCTCAAGTGCATACCGCCAAACTGCGGCTGGCAGACGGCACTGACACTGCCGTGGTAATCAAAGTGATTCGCCCTGGCATTCAGAAGCAAATTCTGGCTGATTTGGCCCTGATGGATAGCCTGGCAGCGATGGCTGCCAGGTTTTTACCAGATGGCAAAAGGTTAAGACCTCGCGAGGTGGTTTCAGAGTATCGTAAAACCATATTGGATGAGCTGGACTTGCAACGTGAGTCTGCTAATGCGATCCAACTGCGCCGTAATTTCGAGGGCTCTGACTCGCTGTACATCCCCTTTGTTTACGCTGACCATTGCCGTCACAACGTGATGGTGATGGAACGTATCTATGGCATTCCGGTATCCGATATCGCCGCGCTGGAAGCCCAGGGTACCAATATGGAGTTACTGGCTAAGCGCGGCGTCGAAGTCTTCTTTACCCAGGTGTTTCGCGATAGCTTTTTTCATGCCGATATGCACCCCGGCAATATTTTTGTCTCGCGTGAGCATCCGGACAACCCCAAATATATTGGGATCGATTGTGGCATTGTCGGCACTCTCAATGCGGCTGATAAACGTTATCTGGCCGAGAATTTTGTCGCCTTTTTTAATCGTGATTATCGTAAAGTAGCTCAGCTACACTTAGATTCAGGTTGGGTGCCTGCCCATACCAAGGTAGAAGAATTTGAAAGTGCGATTCGCACTGTCTGTGAACCGATTTTCCAAAAACCACTGGCGGAAATATCCTTTGGGCATGTGCTCCTCAATCTGTTTAATACCGCCAGGCGTTTTGAAATGCAGGTGCAACCACAATTAGTGTTACTGCAAAAAACGCTGCTCTACATCGAAGGGCTTGGCCGTCAGTTATATCCGCAGCTCGACTTATGGAAAACAGCAAAACCCTTTTTAGAAAATTGGGTCAGACAACAGGTTGGTTTGCCTGCTGTCTGGCGCCAAGTGAAAGAAAACTTACCTTTCTGGGCAGAGAAACTACCCCAGATGCCAGAGTTACTGCATCGTTATCTGGAGCAAGGGCCGAAACAACAACAAGCCCTGCTGCTGCAGCTACAAGCTCTACAACAGCAACAACAGCGGGCGAAAGGGCAAATAATTAACGCTGTGCTTGCAGCAGCTTGCCTGATTAGTGCTAGTATAGCGCTCACTACACAGCAAGGTTGGCTGGCAATACCCTTAGGGATTGCCACTATTGCTCTGGCAATTAAAGCCTGGTGCCGCTAAGCGGCATCAACCTATAACTTACGAGGAACAAAACATGGGTTTTGGTGGTATCAGTATCTGGCAACTTCTGATTGTTCTGGCCATTATTGTGCTGCTGTTTGGCACGAAAAAATTGCGCGGTATCGGTTCCGATCTCGGCTCAGCCATTAAAGGTTTCCGTAGCTCAATTAAAGATGAAGAGCCAACCGAACCGACTGCACCAGACGAAAAACCGCAGCAGTTACCCAAGCAGCAGGAAACGTCTTCGGAACCGGCCAAGCATAACGCAGCCAACGTTGAAAAAGATAAGCTCTGATTATGAGTTTTTGGGAATTACTGGTCGTTGCAGTGGTTGCACTGTTGGTACTGGGCCCGGAGCGCCTACCAGGCGCTATTCGTAGTACCGTAAAAACAGTGCGTGGCATAAAACAGTTCGGTCAGCAAATGCAGGCAGAACTCAGCGACAATCTGCGGGTACACGAACTGCATCAAAAATTAAAACAAGCTGAGGAAAAAGGACTGGTCAATCTAACGCCGGAGGAATCGGCGGCACTAAAAGAACTGACCGAGGCAGCGAATTCAGTGCGCCCCCCGACTCAACCTACTGCTTCAGCACTGCCGGAAGCCACTACCGGACCGGCTGCAATTACGCAAACACCGGCTAACGAGACCGTTGTAAAAGATGAAGACAAAACCCGATCCTAATAGCCTGTTAGGTCATCTGATTGAGTTACGCAACCGATTGTTACGCTGTGTCGCAGCGGTACTGTTGGTGTTTGTCGCCATCGCGTATTTCGCCCGTGATATTTACGCCTTGCTGGCTGAACCCTTATTAGCCGTATTACCGGAAGGCACCAGTATGATTGCCACTGATGTTGCCGCGCCGTTTTTTGCACCCTTTAAACTGACCTTTATTGTCGCAATTTGTTTGGCTATTCCCTACATTTTATGGCAGGTCTGGCAGTTTATCGCCCCCGCACTGTACAGCAGGGAAAAGCGTCTGATGGCGCCATTAGTCTTTAGCAGCACCCTGCTGTTTTATGCCGGTATTGCTTTCGCCTATTTTATTGTGTTTCCACTTATTTTTGCGTTCTTTACCAGCGTCGCCCCTGAGGGCGTAACGATCGCCACCGATATCAGTAGTTACCTGGATTTCGTGCTCAAACTGTTTTTTGCCTTTGGCTTATCCTTTGAAATCCCCATCGCCATCCTGCTGTTAGTCTGGAGTGGCAGCATTAGCCGTGAAGCGCTGGCCGAGAAACGACCGTATATCATTGTCGGAGCCTTTATTCTCGGAATGCTGCTGACACCACCTGATGTGTTATCACAAACCTTATTGGCCATTCCGATGTGGCTACTCTTCGAGGCGGGTCTTTGGCTCAGCCGTTTTTATCAGCCGAGTACTGATGACCAAACCCAGGAACAAGAACCATGAAAATACTGCTTTCTGCATCAACTTTATTGATCTTATTGTGCAGTAGCCCACTGCTGCACGCACAAAGCACCCTAGCCAGCCAGCTTGAACAATGTCGTACCGAGCAAAATGCCTTAAAGCGCTTAGTTTGCTATGACGAAATCAATACCCGTACCGCGGGCTCACCAGCACCACACGCCGCCGAGCGCGCCCGTGCAGTAACGAATCCACCTGAAGATAATTTTGGTAAGGAACACCGCCAGGTTGCTGCCGATCCGGTCGATCAGCTTTACGCAACTGTGAGTGACATCAGTTTCAGTCCGCGTAAAGAGCTGATTATCACCCTCGATAACGGCCAAATCTGGCGCCAGAATGGCTCAGGGCAGTTCCCACTGCAAACCGGCGAGCGTATCTATATTAAACGCGGCTTACTCGGTGCCTTTTATCTGGGTAAAGACGGCAGTAACCGTACTCTGAAAGTGGTGCGTAGCAACTAAGATGCGCTGGTTTGATGCCGGTGTAAATTTGTTTAGTCCACAGTTTGCCGGACAAGAAGCGCAGCTCGTCACCGAAGCGCAGGCCGCTGGTATCGACGGCCTGTTACTGATCAGCAGTGATCTGGCAGAAAGTCAGCTTAACCTGAGTTTCTGCCAACAACACAGCAGTTGCTATGCCACCGCGGGTGTACATCCCCATCAAGCAGCTCAAACGACAAACGCCTGGTTAGCCGAGCTGAAAACTCTGCTTGCCATACCTCAGATGGTTGCCATCGGCGAATGCGGTCTGGATTTCAATCGCGATTTCTCACCCCGCCATGCACAGCAGCAGGTCTTTGCCGAGCAGCTGCAACTGGCAGCACAATATGATAAAGCGGTGTATCTGCATGAGCGCGACGCCTTCAGCACACAGGTCGCTATGCTGCGCGAACAACCGGTTAGCCGAGGTATAGCCCATTGCTTTACCGGCGACTTAGCGCAATTAAAAGTTTATCTCGATCTGGGACTTTATATCGGTATCACCGGCTGGCTATGTGATGAACGTCGCGGCCAGGCATTGCAACAGGCGGTGACCTATATTCCTGAAGATCGCTTGATCCTGGAGACCGATGCCCCATATTTAGTCCCCAGAACGATCAGACCAAGACCCAAACGTAATACACCGGCGCTACTGCCCGCTATCGCCGCAGAGGTCGCCCGACTGACCGGGCGAGATCTGGCGACGCTCGCCGCACAGACTGTTGCCAACAGTTGTCGGCTGTTTCAACTTCAGGAGACCTAAATGCACAGTAATCGTTATTTCCCTGCCAGTCGGCCACGCCGGATGCGCGAACAGGACTTTAGCCGTCGCCTGATGGCAGAGCATAAACTGACTGTCGATGATTTGATTTATCCGATGTTTATTCTCGAGGGTGAGCAGCAACGTGAAAGCATCGCTTCGATGCCGGGCATTGAACGCCTGAGCCTTGATCTGTTGCTTGCAGAAGCAAAAGAGCTGGTCGCACTCGGTATTCCGGCTATTGCCCTGTTCCCGGTGGTGCCGGCAGCGAAGAAGTCATTAAACGCTGAAGAAGCCTGGCAGCCAGATGCACTGGTGCAGCGGGCAATAAAACTGCTGAAACAGCAGGTACCGGAACTGGGTATTATCACTGATGTGGCCTTAGATCCTTATACTACCCATGGCCAGGACGGTATTATTGATGATAACGGTTACGTGCTAAATGATGTTACCACTGCAGCGCTGGTAAAACAGGCGCTATCGCATGCGGCTGCCGGTGCTGATATTGTTGCGCCATCGGATATGATGGACGGCCGGATTGGCGCTATCCGCGAAGCCCTGGAAGACGCCGGTTTCGTCAATACCCGTATTCTGGCGTACTCTGCTAAATATGCCTCCAGCTACTATGGCCCGTTCCGCGATGCGGTAGGCTCTGCCGGTAATTTAAAAGGTGGCAATAAAAAAACCTATCAGATGGATCCGGCAAATAGCAACGAAGCCCTGCATGAAGTGGCGCTGGATCTGGAAGAAGGTGCCGATATGGTGATGGTCAAGCCGGGTATGCCTTATCTGGACATAGTACGGCGGGTAAAAGACGAATTTGGTGTACCGACCTTTGCCTATCAGGTCAGCGGTGAATATGCGATGCATATGGCAGCCATTCAGAATGGCTGGCTGGCCGAGCAACCGGTGATTATGGAGTCGTTACTGGCGTTTAAACGCGCCGGCGCCGACGGCATCTTGACCTACTTCGCCAAAAAAGTTGCGATTTGGTTAAAACAGGGCGCCTGACGGCAGCACCTTAGTTAATAGTCAGTACCCAGCCAGCCTGCTGCTGGTACTGCACTTCCTGCTCCAGCTCCGCCCGCATCAGCGGGTGTTGCTCGAGCCAGCCCGCCGGTAAACTCAAATTCAAACACTCGTTGTGTACTGACAGTCTGACTTGCGGCAAAGCCTCGTGCCGGCGACGCATCGATAAAATTACGGCTAAACGCAGGATCCGCGTGAGGCGCCCAGCCAACATCACTGACGTCATGGTTTGTCTGGCTAATACTTCCGGCATTATCTCTGCACGGTGATTATGCACCAATGCCATTACCAGTTGCTGCTGCGCCCGGGTAAAACCCGGCAAATCTGAGTGGCTGATAATATAAGCACCATGATGGTGGTGATTCTTGTATTCAATGAGCAGCCCAAGTTCATGCAGCATGGCGCTGCTACGCAACATACTCATGCCTTCAAACTTTTGCAGATCCCAGCGATTTTGCAGTTGGGTTGCCAGCTCCAGCGCCATCTCCGCAACGCGCTCTGCATGTTGCCGATCAATAAAATAGCGAATCATCAGGCTGTTAACGGTCCGGTGCCGCACATTAGTATCCTGCAACTGCGGCAACATACTGTACAACACACCCTCACGCAGCGCGCCGCCGGAAAGGGTCATTCCCTGAATATCGAGTTGCCGGAACAAGGCAATTAGGATCGCCAGCCCGGACGGAAAAACTTGCTTGCGCTCTTGTGCTAAACCGGTAATGTTCAAGCGCTCCAGATGAACGCAGGCAATGACTTGCTGCATAATATCATCCAGTTTTTGTAGCGTAATGACTTCGTCCTTACCTTGCGCAACCAGGATTTCCTGCACCGCCTGGACGGTACCGGACGCCCCGACCGCCAACTGCCAACTCTCCTGCCGGAATCGGATCGTTATCGTCTGGGTCTCTGACTCTGCTGCACTGATTGCTGCCAGAAAGTTCTGCTCCGTCAGCTCCTGATCAGCAAAATAGCGCTCTAAATAGGTGACACAACCCATATTCAGGCTGGCCAACACCTTAGGCGTAAAACCCTGACCAATGACCATCTCGGTACTGGCGCCCCCGATATCAATCACCAACCGGTTACTGTCACTGTTTGAGGTATGGGCGACACCGAGATAAATGATTCGCGCTTCGTCTTCGCCGCTAATCACTTGCACTTGCTGACCAAGAATGGCTTCTGCTTCTTTTAGAAAGGTGGCAACATTGCGGGCTAAGCGCAGTGTTGCGGTACCAACGATACGGATATTTTGCGCGGGGATATCTTGCAGTCGCTCTGCGAATAATGCCAGGCATTCCCAACCGCGCTTCATCGCTTTGTGGCTTAACACTAAGCTATCATTTAATCCGGCCGCCAGGCGGACTTTACGTTTAACCCGGCCAATCACCTGTACCGAGCCACCGACGACCTTGACCATTAGCATATGGAAACTGTTGGAGCCGAGATCAATTACCGCATAGATATCACTATGCGGTACGGTAGCAGAGGGTGAATGCTCTGATTTAACGAGGTCGGCTTCGCGGAGATCTTGGGCCATTACTTGTACGTCCGCTACTACTTCTGCCTCCGGTGCGAGCTTGTCCGGGACGTCTTCTGATCCTGGGTTTAGGTGGGGTCAGATCCGTCAGTAACGCTGTTACATCATATTGGGTAACGGCAATAGGATGTTTGATATAGTCTTCAATCGCTGTCAGGTTTAATGCGTAGCGTTCACAGGCAAAACTGATCGCCTTACCACTCTCGCCGGCACGACCAGTTCGGCCAATACGATGTACATAGTCTTCGCAGTCATCCGGCAAATCATAGTTAAAAACATGGCTGACTTTCGGGATGTGCAAACCACGGGCGGCAACATCGGTCGCCACCAGAATATCCAGTTTGCCGGTAGTAAAATCATCGAGGATTTTCAGCCGTTTTTTCTGGATCACATCACCGGTTAATAAGCCAACCCGATGGCCGTCGGCGTCTAACCAATGATAGACATCTTCACAGGCATGCTTGGTATTAGCAAACACAATGGCTTTATCCGGCCATTCTTCTTCCAACAGCGTTAGCAACAGCGGCATCTTATGTTCATGCGCCGGATAGAACAGTTCTTCACTGATCCGGCTACCGGTCATTTCTTCCGGCGCGATATGGATATGTACCGGCTGATTCATCTTCTCAAACGCCAGTTCCTGCACTTTATAGGACAGCGTCGCAGAAAATAATAAACTTAGACGTTCAGTCGCTGGCGGCATCCGGTTAAACATAAAGCGGATATCTTTGATAAAGCCAAGATCAAACATCCGATCCGCTTCATCCAGCACCACGACCTGGATTTGCGACAAATCGTACAAGCCTTGTTTCAGGTAATCGATCAGCCGGCCAGTAGTGCCAATTAAAATATCTACGCCCTGCTCCAGCGCCTGGCGTTGAGAATCGTAGCCTTCGCCCCCATAAATCAAACCAAGTCGCAGATTGGATTTTTGCGCCAGCATTACGGCATCATTATGGATCTGAACCGCCAGTTCTCGCGTAGGAGCCATTATAATGGCACGCGGTTGACCGGAGCCTTTGGGCTCATGGGTTAACAGATAATGGAAGGTTGCCGTTAAGAAAGCCAGTGTTTTACCCGTGCCGGTTTGTGCCTGTCCGGCAATATCTTTACCGGCCAGCGCCAGAGGTAAACATTGGGCTTGAATTGGCGTACAATAACCGTAACCTTGCGCGTTTAACGCGTCAAGAACCTGAGGTGCCAATGCGAAATCGGCGAATTTATGCGATGTTAAGTGTGTTTTATTCATACCTGCCTAGCATAACTGTTACGCTTGCAATAAGAAACAGCCGCGATTAAATTGATAATAGATATTTGCAGTGTAACTGCACAGCCTGAACGGAGAAATAGATGAGCGAACATATTTTACAGGTTTCTGACGACAGTTTTGAGACTGACGTATTAAAAGCAGAAGCACCAGTACTGGTAGACTTCTGGGCAGAGTGGTGTGGCCCATGTAAAATGATCGCCCCTATTCTGGATGACGTTGCGACAGAATACGCTGGCAAAGTGACAGTTGCTAAGGTCAATATCGACCAAAACCCAAATACGCCACCTAAATTTGGTATCCGTGGTATTCCAACTCTGCTGCTGTTTAAAAATGGCCAGGTTGCAGCAACCAAGGTTGGCGCGCTGTCAAAAACCCAGTTAAAGCAGTTCCTGGATAGCAATATCTAAATTTGGATGGAAAAGGCGTATTTTTGTACGCCTTTTTCTATTGTCTGCTGGACGCAGTGATAATCAGCTGCTATTGTGTGCAATAGCAAAAGTCCTGAACCACGCTTGTCTGTCGAAAAAACCAACTTCAATCCCTTATTTTTATCGAACCGATAAGCTTTTACTCTGTTTTTACCAACAAGAACCCATCAAATATGCATTTAACAGAACTGAAACTGAAGCCAATTAGCGAACTGGTTGAGCTAGCTGAGTCTATGGGCCAGGAAAATATGGCTCGTCTGCGTAAGCAAGATATCATTTTCGCTATCCTGAAAGCTCACGCCAAAAATGGTGAAGAAATTTACGGTGACGGCGTGCTGGAAATCCTGCAAGACGGCTTCGGTTTTCTACGTTCCTCTGACAGCTCTTATTTGGCCGGCCCGGACGATATCTACGTCTCACCGAGTCAGATCCGTCGTTTTAACTTACGCACCGGCGACAGTATTTCTGGTTTAATTCGTCCACCCAAAGAAGGCGAGCGTTATTTCGCGCTGTTAAAAGTCAGCGAAGTTAACTTTGGTAAACCAGAGCAGGCCCGTAATAAGATCCTGTTTGAAAACTTAACGCCGCTGCATGCCAATTCACGCCTGCGGATGGAGCGGGGTAATGGCAGCCGTGAAGATATCACGGCCCGGGTATTAGATCTGGCAGCGCCGATTGGCCGTGGCCAGCGCGGCTTGATTGTGGCCCCGCCGAAAGCCGGTAAAACGATTTTGCTGCAAAATATTGCGCAATCGATCGCCGCCAATCACCCCGAATGTGTGCTGATGGTGCTGTTGATTGACGAACGTCCGGAAGAAGTCACCGAGATGCAGCGCCTGGTCAAAGGCGAAGTGGTGGCCTCGACGTTTGATGAACCAGCCAGCCGTCACGTCCAGGTAGCGGAGATGGTGATTGAAAAAGCCAAGCGCTTGGTTGAACACAAAAAAGATGTGATTATCCTGCTCGACTCCATTACCCGTTTAGCCCGTGCTTATAACACCGTGATCCCAAGCTCCGGCAAGGTATTAACCGGTGGTGTGGATGCCAACGCCCTGCATAAACCAAAACGCTTCTTCGGTGCTGCCCGTAATGTCGAAGAAGGTGGCAGCCTGACCATTATCGCGACGGCGTTGGTTGATACCGGCTCGAAAATGGATGAGGTTATCTACGAAGAGTTTAAAGGTACCGGTAATATGGAATTACACCTGTCGCGCAAAATTGCAGAGCGCCGCGTATTCCCTGCTATCGACTTTAACCGCTCTGGTACCCGTCGTGAAGAGTTATTGGCGTCACCGGAAGAGCTGCAAAAAATGTGGATTTTACGCAAGATCCTCAACCCAATGGATGAGACAGATTGCATGGAATTCCTGATCGATAAATTGTCAATGACCAAAACCAACGATGAGTTTTTCGACGCGATGAAGCGGCAGAAATCTTAATTCTGTCAGCTACAAAAAACCGGCTTAAGGCCGGTTTTTTTCTGCCATTTGTTGCTGGATTTCGCTAAATTTCGCCGACAACACCTGCTTTGCATTATCGTCCAACCAATAAAACAGCACGTCTTTGAAGTCAGGCGCTAACCAGATTTGTGGCAATACCTGATTAATATCGGCTATAAGTTGTTTTCCCAGCTCCGTTTGACTGCAAGTGATATAAGATACTGAATCAGCCGACGCGCCTTGCAACGCGGCGCTTTCGATCTCTGCTGTTTGCTGCAGCTCGCGTTGATAAAATTGCATCCGTTCCGGATACTCAACCACATAATCAACACGCTTAGAAATCAGTAAGGCGGCAGCATTGAGTTCGCTGGTAAATTCGGTTTTGATTAAGTGGTTAGCCGTGTTCGCTAAGATCGGTTGCATCACCTGCGGATAATAACGATTGGGCTGGTAGGCGCCTAATAACTTCTCATCCTGGACCAGCTTCTTAATATCAATTTGCAGAGAATCATTAACATAGGCGGCGACCCGACTACCGCGGACATAGTTTATTGAAAAGCCCGGCCCAACCGCCATCGGTAATGAATAATAGCGGTTGCTGGCTCGCTCCGCTGTATATAAGGAGCCGGTGATACAAACCGTTTCCCGCGGCTGCTGGAAAAACACTTCGACGCGCCCAAGGCTAATTAGCCGATCCTGATGGCTATATTGCGGCAATAACGCCGTCACCCGTTGCTGTAGCACATCGAAAGTTCCCTGACCGCGCATAGGGCCTTCCACAATTTGATGTGGCGCCCAATCCGTTTGCAGCCAGATCACCGTCGGACGCTCTGGCAGCGAGAGCCCCATCAGCAACGATAAAACCAAACCCTGATACACAGAAAATCCCTCTTAGCTGCCAACATAAACTTAGCCTATCACCTGATGAATAAGCGGCGTTGGCTGAAAACCCTCAAACCGGCAAGCTGCCAGATATTCCGCTTGTGCTACAGCGGCAGCCTCGCTAGTCGCTGCATGCACCATCGCAATCGGCTCGCCGGCGCTAACCTCAGTGCCAGCGGCAACAATGTTGCTAAAACCCACTGCCGGATCAATTTGTTGTGCCGGGTGTGAGCGACCGCCGCCCAAACGTACCACCGCCATCCCTAAGCCAACGGTGTCAGTATAGACCAGTTTACCCGTTTGTGGAGCCAGTACCGGAACAACCACCGGCGCCTGCGCCAGATAGTTATCAGGCCGCTCCATTAAATCTGCCGGCCCTCCCAAGGCACTGACCATTTTGGCAAAGATTTCAGCGGCTTTACCACTGCTCAGACTATATTCCAGCGCAGCGATGGCGGCGGCCTTATCCTGATAGCGTTTACCGAGTAGCAGCATATTGGCACCCAGCTCCAACGTCAGCTGGTGTAACCGCGGCTCGCGGTATTTACCGGTCAGATAATCCAGCGCTTCTAACACTTCCAGTGCATTACCGGCGGTGGTACCGAGGATCTGATTCATATCAGTAATCAGGGCCCGGGTGGCGACACCGGCGCCAGTTGCGGTGTTAACAATACTGTGGGCTAAGGCACTGGCATCCTCTGCCGTGGCCATAATGGCACCGTTACCGACTTTGACATCCATCACCAGGGCATCCAGCCCTTCGGACAGCTTTTTCGATAGAATAGAAGCGGTAATCAGCGGAATGGATTCCACTGTCGCCGTCACATCGCGAATCCCATAGAGCCGGCGATCGGCCGGCGCCAGTTCACTGCTCTGGCCGACAATGACACAGCCCAGCTCAGGTAACAGCTGGCGAATTTTCGTCAGGGGTTGCGTACAGCTATAGCCCGGTATAGCTTCCAGTTTATCGACGGTACCACCGGTGTGCCCGAGGCCGCGCCCGGCAATACTGGGCATAAAGGCGCCACAGGCCGCAACCATCGGCGCCAGCATCAGGGTCACCTTGTCACCGACACCGCCAGTACTGTGTTTATCCACCACCGGACCATTCAGGCCCGGCCATTGTAATACAGTACCGGAGTCGCGCATGGCCAGCGTCAGTGCTACCGTTTCCGGTACCGTCATGCCATTTAAATAAATCGCCATCGCCAGCGCCGCAGCCTGGCTATCGCTAAAGCTGTCGTCGGTCAGCCCCTGCACAAACTGCCGGATCTCGGCTTCGTTTAACACGCCACCATTGCGTTTACGTTTAATAATTTCCTGTGGAATGGCCATTTATACATCCTTTTCAATTTTTGTGCTGGCTGACAGATAGGTTGGCGTAAACGCATCCGGCAATAATTGCTGCAAACTCCAGCTCTGTTGCTGGCCTAAATGATTACAACTGGCGATCGGACTGTCTGGTAAAAAGAATTCGGCGATCACCTGCCGGCAAATACCACAGGGCGGTGTAAGTTTCGTTTGCGGGGTATATACCATTAACGCCTGAAAGCGGCGTTGGCCGGCCACCACGGCGGCGGCGATGGCATTGCGCTCGGCGCAAACCGTACCGCCGTAAGAGGCGTTTTCAACATTACAGCCGGTGAAGATCTGACCATTTTCGGCCAGTACTGCCACACCAACCGGAAACTGACTATAGGGCGCATAAGCCTGCGCGGCGGCATCTTTGGCAGCCTGTTGCAGGGCTGCCCAATCGAGTTGTTTCACTATTTGAAACCCGGTTAACCAATGGGCATATAGTGTTGCCGCGAATCCGTTGCCGGTCAAGCCCTGCTTACGCGGGCCGCCAGTAATCGACAAAACACGATCAGGGTCAGCAATAACCAGATACTGGCCAGCGGTACCAGCCAGAACGCATTAACGATGCCGGCTTGCTCGGCCCAAAGGCCGGTTAGTAGTCCGGCAAACTGGAAACCAACCGCACTGCCAATGCTGGCAATACCGGAAAGTACCGGGCCATTGTCACTATCCAGATCCATCACCGTAGCCAGCATCAGCGGGAAAATGGCGCCAATCCCCAGACCTAGCAGTAGATTGCCCAACCCCAATAGCCCGACTGTCATACCCAGCTTTACCAACAAAGCACCACTGACGGTCAGGATACCTAACAACAGTAACAACTGGCTTGCCGTTAGCCAACGCAGCAAGAGCGCAAAGCCTAACCGACTCAGCACCATACCGCCAGTAAACCAGGCCAACAGTAACCGGCTTTGCTCCGCCTGTAAACCGAGGCCGGTTACCGCATAGCTGACAAACCAGTTACCCTGGCCCCACTCCGCCGCGCCATAACCAATCATCACCAGTAGTAGCAGTAAAAACAGTGGCTGGCGTAATAATGCCGTGTAAGACAAACTTCTGGCGCCGCTGCGGCTTGGCTGCGCCAAAGCCGGTAACCTTGAAGCCGCCCAGTAGCTGTAACAGGCAATAACAACCAGGCCAAAAGCAAGGATCCGTAGCGGCCAGCGCCAGTCATCCAGGTAGCGGAACAGCAGTACCACCCACAGAGGCGCGGTAAGGGTGCCAAGACTAAACATAAAGTCCATCAGCCCCATCATCGCCGCCCTGCGGTTAGCAAATAAGCGGGCGATCAGCGTATGGCCAATGGTAAACATAATGGAATAGGTCATGCCAATCAGGGTGATCAACAACAGTAAATAGCGCCAGTCAGTCACCAGCGAAATCAGCAGTAACCAACAGGCTGATAACAGCGCCAGTGCCGCGAATAGCTTTAAAAACTGAAACTTCTGCGCATACTTACCGCCCAGCACGGCACCGAGTATGGTGCCAACCGACATCAGACTAAAGAACAAACCACTAAGGCTTTGCGATAGTGCCAACTCTGCCGCCAAATCCGGCAGCAGCAAGCCCCATAGAATAATCAGGTTACCGAGGATAAAGAAGCCGCTAAAGATCACGGCAGTCGGTGCAGCACGCGACATCGCTAAACTCCCTGTGCCAGCTTACCGCAGCTGCGGTTTGGCACTAACGTAATTCGAAAGCATCGGCATCCAGCGCCGCCGGGAACTTTTGCCGGAACTGCTGTAACGCCGCCAGATCGGCCTCGGCATAAAGGATGCCGCTCTGCTCAGGCGCCAGCTCAGCCTGCGGCTGGCCCAGATAATCGACAATCAGGCTATCGCCGCGGTAATTAAGACCATTAGCATCCTGCCCTACCCGGTTGCAGCCAAACACATAGGCCTGATTTTCAATCGCCCGGGCCTGCAATAATAACCACCAGGCGCGGCTGCGCGGCGCCGGCCAGTTTGCGACATAGATTATGGCATCGTAATCGCCCAGGTTGCGGCTAAAAACCGGAAAGCGCAGGTCATAACACACCTGCAATAAGATACGCCAACCTTGCCAGTTAACAATTACCCGCTGCTGTCCGGCAGCATAAGCCTGATGCTCACCGGCCATGCGGAATAAATGGCGTTTATCATAGGACTGTACCACACCATCCGGGGTGACAAAATACAGCCGGTTCACATAGTGCCCGTCAGCTGCGCGAACCGCCAGCGAACCGGCAATGGCACTTTGATAGTGCGCAGCCTGCTGTTTAAGCCAGCTTAGTGCCGGCCCGGGCTCATGCTCGGCGATACGGGCACTGTCCATACTAAAACCACTGGCAAACATTTCCGGCAATACCAGCAAGTCTGCGGCCGGGGCGGCGGCCAGTTGCCGCGACAGCGCCTGCAGGTTAGCCGCAGTATCCTGCCATACCAGTTCGGTTTGCAGCATCGCTACCCTTAGCTTGGGTGCCATCACAGCCGGCATAACACCTCCGCGGCCTGAGCCAGTGTCGTATCCTGCTTGGCAAAACACAGCCGGATTATCCGTGCATTGGACCCATGCTGATAAAATACCGACAGCGGGATCGCCGCCACTTTATGCTCGATGGTCAGATAACGGCAAAAACTGAGGTCATCCAGCTCTGGCGCAATGGCGCTATAGTCCAGCAGCTGAAAATAAGTACCCTGACAAGGTAACAAGCTGAACCGACTACCGCTTAACGCCTGGCGGAACTGATCGCGCTTGTGCTGGTAAAACGCCGCCAGCTCGGTCACCTGCTGCGGCTGTTCGCGCAGCATCTCGGCGATCGCATATTGCGCCGGCGTAAAACTGGAGAAGGTGACATACTGATGAATTTTCCGAAACTCTGTCATCAGCGCGGCTGGCGCCACCGCATAACCGAGTTTCCAGCCGGTAACATGAAAGGTTTTACCAAAGGATGACACAATAACCGAACGTGCCGCCAGTTCCGCAAAACAATTCGCGCTCAGCCGCGGCGCCGCATCGTACACCATATGCTCGTAAACTTCGTCACTAAGACAATACAGGCCATGCTGGGTAACCAAGTGCTGCAAGGCCAGCCAGTCTGCATGGCTAAATACCATTCCGGTTGGATTATGCGGGCTATTGACGATAATCAACTTGGTACGCGGCGTGAGCCGTGTCGCCACCTGCTGCCAGTCAACCCGATAATCCAGCGCCTCTAAACGCAAATGCACCGGTACACCACCGGCCAACTGAATAGCCGGGCTATAGCTGTCGTATGCCGGGTCAAACAGGAGTACCTCGTCACCCGGCTGCACCAGCATCTGGATCGCGACAAATAAGGCCTCAGTGGCGCCGCTGGTGACGGTGATCTCACGGCTCTCATCCAGAGTTCGGCCATAACAGCGTGCGGTCAGGGCCGCAATTTGCTGCAGTAACAAGGGAACACCCGGCATCGGCGCATATTGGTTTAAGCCAGCGCTACTGTGCCTGGCCAGCGCGGCCAAAAGCTGGCTATCGGCAGCAAAATCGGGAAAACCCTGCGATAAATTAATGGCTTGCTGCTCTGCCGCTAACTGCGACATCTGACTGAAGATGGTGGTGCCCACCGCGGGTAACTTGGAAACTATCGACATAAGGGCTGAAAAAGTTGCGAAAACCGGCATCAATGCTATCATTTGGCAGGTTTCAAGTATAGACATCTAAACGCTCAAGCGTATAAACGCCTTAATGGTTATAATATTTAACCGCGTCAGGCAATAAATAGCGACGAATCGCAGCGAATAACCAGGTCAGTAGCATGAATAATACAGCCCATGTGCATCAGCTTAACCCTAACGCCATTGCGCTCTGCAGCCTTGGCCGCTGGATCGCCAGCCGGCATTGGGTGCCCGCCACCGGCGGTAATTTCTCCATTCGTCAGGGCGAAAACAGCGCCCTGGTCACCGCCTCCGGCAAAGATAAAGGCGAACTCAGCCCGCAAGATCTGCTGCCGGTAAGCTGGCAGGATGAACAGCTGTCCAGTCCGCACGGAACGCCATCAGCCGAGACGGCCTTGCACGCCGAATTGTACCGGCTGGATCCGGCCATTAAAGCGGTGCTGCATACACACTCAGTACATGCCACCGTATTTTCGCGTCTGGTGCAGGCCGACAGCTATCTGTTTAGCGGCTACGAGATGCAAAAAGCCATCACCGGCATTAAAAGTCACCAGCAGTTATTGCCACTGGCGGTATTTGATAATACGCAGGATATCCCGGCCCTGGCGAAACAGCTGCGCCAACGCTGGCAGCAAAAACCCTTGCCGTTTGCACTGCTGGTACGCGGCCATGGTCTTTATGCCTGGGGCCACAGCCTGGAGCAGGCAAAAAGGCATTTGGAGGGTTGGGAATTTCTTATACACTGCGAACTGGAACGTATTAAATTAACAGGCTTACCGTGAACTACCGCGCCATTATTACCGATATTGAAGGCACCACCAGCCGCATCAGCTTTGTCACCGACATCTTGTTTCCGTACGCCAAAGCGCATTTACCGGCCTTTATTCAGCGTGAGCAACAGCAGCCGGCGGTGGCAGCAGAACTGGATGCCATCCGGCGCCTGCTGGGCCAGCCAGCCGCCAGCACCGACGACTGTATTGCCGCCCTGCTGGACTGGATCGCTGCCGATAAAAAACTGACACCGCTAAAAACTCTGCAAGGCATGGTTTGGCAGCATGGTTATCAGCAAGGCCATTTTCAGGGCCATATTTATCCGGATGCCGCCGCGCAACTGCGCCACTGGCAACAGCAGGGCATCCAACTTTATGTATACAGCTCCGGCTCAGTGCAGGCGCAACAGCTGCTGTTCCAGTACAGCGAGGCAGGTGATCTGCGGCCGCTGTTCAGCGGCTACTTTGATACCCGCATCGGCGCTAAGCAGGAGATCGCCAGCTATGCGGCTATCCTGCAGCATTTACAGCTACCGCCCAATCAGGTGCTGTTTTTATCCGATGTAGCTGCCGAGCTCGACGCCGCCGCCAAGCTTGGCATTGCCACAGTGCAACTGATCCGGGAGCAGCAAGCGCCCAGCCAGCACCAGCGGGCCGAAAATTTTTATCAGATTGAGGTGCAATAAGAGGTGGAAAGTTAGATGAGCCGTTTACAAATCTTCGACCTGAGCCAGCCCCAGCAAGCGCGATTTAGCAGTAGCGACGCCGCTGAGATCGCCGCGAAATTGCAGCAACAGGGCATTCGCTTTGAACAATGGCAAGCCGCAGCGCCAGTCAGCGCCAGCAGCAATAGCGAACAGGTGCTCTCAGCCTATGCCGCCGATATCAGCCGACTAAAAGCAGAGCAAGGTTATCAAACCGTGGATGTGATTTCGCTGCACCCGGCGCATCCAGATAAGGACGCGCTGCGGCAGAAGTTCCTGGATGAGCATATCCATAGCGAAGATGAAGTGCGGTTTTTTGTCCGTGGTCAGGGCTTGTTCTGCCTGCATTTAGGTGAGCAGGTCTATCAGGTGTTGTGCCAGCAGAATGATCTGATCAGTGTGCCAGCCAATACCCCGCATTGGTTTGATATGGGCAGCGCCCCGGATTTTACCGCTATCCGGTTGTTTAATAACCCAGCGGGTTGGGTGGCACACTTTACCGGCACCACTCTGGCCCGACAATTTCCGCTGTTAGATTAGGCGACAAGCCGCTACCAGACACCATTTTGCCGCAGTAAGATGCTGCAAAATGGTGCAACACTGATAAAAGGGCTAGATAAGTTAGCTTAACCAACTGAAAGTAAATCACTTTTAATTATGGTTTAGCTCTTGCAGTAATTTTGTCATACTAGTTTCCTATACTTCGCGTTGATGCTGATACCCGGGTAAGTTGATATGTCTTTGCAAACACCGCTGCGAGGCTTGCGCTGTTTCTGTGTTGCCGCAGAATGCCTTAGCTTTAAAGAAACGGCGAAACAGCTGTACCTGACGCCATCTGCGGTAAGCCATCAGATCAAACAGCTGGAAGATAACCTGAACCTGAGTTTATTTGAGCGCAAAACCCGCGCCATTGAATTAACCGAAAGCGGTAAACAGTTTTATCACGCCATTAAGCCGCTGCTGGAGCAACTTAGCCAAACCATTAACCAGTTTAGCCAGGTAGAGCGCACCAAAGAAGTCAGTATCTCGATGCCGGAGTTCTTTGCCAGTGAGCTCTTTGTCCCGCGCTTGCGCGGCTGGTCAGAACAATATCCGAATATTAACCTGACGCTGGAAACGGTGAAATCACGGCGCGACAGCCCGAAATATACCGATGTGTCGGTGGTGCTATCCGGCAAAAAGCCGCAGGATGTGCTGTCTTACGATCTGTTCCCCATTAGCTATATCCCGGCCTGTAACCCGAGCTTGTTTCAAAAGCTGCATGGCAAAGGCTACCGGGTGCTGGAGAAAACACCACTGATCCTGCATCAGGCGCGGCCCACAGCCTGGCACCAATGGGCGGAGCGGGTCGGTTATCATCAGTTTCAACCAAAGCAAATTATTCAACTGGACAGTATGTTTAGTGTGGCCCGGGCGGCGCAGCAAGGTCTGGGGGTGGCGCTGATTCCGATGCCGATCAGCCACGCCTGGTTTAGCAGCGGTGCCCTGGTCAAGCTGTTTGAACAGGATTTACTAAGCCGCGACCGTTACTATCTGGTGCAGCATAATGAGGATCCGGAGCGGCCGGAAATTAAGCTGTTAATAGACTGGGTACTGCAAAGCTTTAATACCCCGGAAGTAGCACTGCAACCCGCGAGCTAACGGCATTTTCCGCCACTTTTCATTGAAGCAAAGTTCCGCCTCCATAGATGAATTTTTTTAACCTGTCAGGTGTTTTTTTATCGTTTGTACAGCTGTTTGGTACGGCTTATAGTTAACCCGTGTTCGAGATTCGAATACAGCGGTTAAAGTTGTTGAAGGGTGTAACCTACCCTTACCTGTCTACCTTGTCTTAGCCCGATTGAATAAATCGGGCCTTTTTTTGTCTGCTAGCACCGCAAACCGGCTTTATCGTTGCAAGGCTTACTGCCCTGCGCCCCTCTCCTCTGCTGGTGGTACAAACTCGGCAGTTAAATACCGCACCGTCATATCATCGCGTATCGCATACAGAAAATTTTCATACAGCACAGTTTTCGGCACTGGACCATATTGTCTGGAATCCCGGCTTTGGTTAGTGTTATCCCCTAACACAAAATACTCATCCGCGGCGAGTTGCAGCTTACGGTACTCTCTTTGACACTGTGCAGCGTTTTCAAATCGAAAACCCACCCAATTATTAACCTGCTGATAGGCAATATCATTGACGTATACCAAGCCGTCGCAGATGGTAATCCGATCTCCCGGTACGCCATGAATTCTCTTTATCATGCTCTTACCATCAATTTCCGCTCTTACCATCACACCAGCCTGAAATGAAAGCGCAAAGTTCCGGCCAATAACCAGATCTCCTTTTGTTACCAACGGCAGGGCAGATGGACCTGATGCCTTGCCAAGGACGTAACCGATAGCCCCGGTAGCCATAAAGATGACCAGCAACAGAACCGCAGAGATATAATAGCCAATACCAGCCAAAATATTTTTGCGTAAGGCAAAAGCAATACCCTGAGCAGCGAGCAAAGCGATCCCCAGGTAACTCCAGCTTTGCAGCTGCTGTGGGCTATCGCCGAGCTGAAACAGCCGCAAACTCAGCAAAAACCCAAACCAAATTAGGATATTTAAAATAAAGAAATGCTGCGTACGACTTTTTCTAAACAAGCTAACTCCTTTAGCTAAAAAGACCTATCTCAATTAGCAACACAAGCTCACGACCAAAGCAGCGAGTTAATATAATAACTTAGCACCAAAGAAATCGCGGCTAAAATGGCTGGTAAAGCCGCTGCTAACATATTTTTCCAACCCTTGTCATATTCAGGCAGCGGGGCGAATAATTTCACGCCAAGACGTCGTTTTATCAGCCAAGCTAGGCTGAAACTGATAACGACAATCAATGCAAAGAGTGTGAACAATTCCATTGCAATCCTTCATTCCCTCTAAGCTCAGCATGCGGATTATGGCTTAGTTGTACCCTGTTGTAAGCCATAGCTGCGTTAATTCCGGGCTAATCTGACAGATAATACTCAACTGTGGTCACTACACGTACCTTTTTAATATGGGGTGTATTGGCATCCCGGTCGCTAATCGAAAACTGGCCCTGTGACGCGGTTTTGATTTTGCCCAGCTGGCTTTGTGAATCCTGCGCAAATTTTAACGCCACTTCGCGCGCTTGCTTGGTCGCTTCTTCAATCATCTGTGGTTTTAGCTCATTCAGTGCCGTAAAGCTGTATTCCACCCGGTTCTGGTAAGGATCCTGATTAAAGACAATACCCTGGCGCCCCAGTTGCCCGATAGCACTGATCAGGCCGCGGATCTTTGCCACATCCTTACTGTAAACCGTTAGCGTCTGGCTGGCGATATAGCGAAACTCCGCGCGGTCGCCTTCACCATACTGCTGCGCTTTTTTATCAATCACATTAGGTGCGGCACGGCTGATGGCAGTGGCCTCGACACCGCCCTGTTGCAAAAACGCCGTAATTAGGCCGCTTTGCTGCTCCAGGGTTTCAAATAAGCTGCCCAGCTGATTATCGGCCACCGTAAACTGGATCGGCCAAATTACGGTATCGGCTGCCACTTCCTGCTCGGCCAGGCCTTTTACATTGACCACCCGCTCATACTCTTTAAATTTTACCGCCATTTGCTGCACCAGAAATCCCAGTGCCGCCAGCCCGAGCATCAGGCTAAAACCCAGTATTGTTGCCGCCTTGCTTTGCATCTTCATTCTCCTTATTGCCAGTACCCTACTGCAATACCGGCATACTGTGCGACTTAAGTGATTAACGCCGACTTAATAGTTTAGTTGCTGTAGCACACCGGCAGCAATTTGCTGCTGGGTATAGACCCCGCTATCCAGCACCCAGCCGGTGACCAGCTTAGCCGGTGTTACATCAAAGGCCGGGTTAAATACCGGCGCTTGTGCCGGCGCCCACAGCGTTTGGCCAAAGAACCCCGACACACCGCGTACTTCATCCGCAGCGCGCTGCTCGATGGGAATAGCCCCCCCATCCGGACAGGCCAGATCGATGGTAGTACGCGGTGCCACCACATAAAACGGCACCTGATGATAATGCGCCAGCACCGCCAGGCTATAGGTACCGACTTTATTGGCAAAGTCACCATTGGCGGCAATTCGGTCGGCGCCAACAAAGATCCGATCCACCTCACCACGCGCCATTAACATCGCCGCCATATTGTCGCAAATCAGCTGATAGGGAATGCCCAGCTGTTCGCACTCCCAGGCTGTCAGCCGGCCGCCTTGCAATAAGGGGCGGGTTTCATCTACCCAGAGCCGGATAGCTTTGCCTTGCTGCTGCGCCAGCCGGATCACCCCCAATGCAGTGCCGACGCCAGCCGTGGCAAGGCCGCCGGTATTACAATGCGTCAGTAACCGCTCACCGGGTTGCACCAGCGCAGCACCATTTATGGCAAGTTGCTCACATAACGCCACATCTTCGGCAAACAAGGCTTCAGCACAGGTCACTGCCGCCGCGACAAAATCCGGCTGCGCCAGCGCCGCCAGCATGCTGTCCAGGTTATTCATTAAATTGACTGCGGTGGGCCTTGCCGCACGCAGCACAGCAGCGTCTTGCAGCAACTGCTCGCGGCTATCCCCCTGCAAGGCGCGGTAAGCCAGTAACAGCACAGCGCCAATGCCAATAGCCGGCGCACCACGTAATTGTAAGTTCTTGATCAGGCTCACCATCTGTGGCACGGTGGTGCAATGCAACCATTGCTGTTGCTGGGGCAGTAAGGTTTGGTCCAGCACATAGAGCTGTTGCTCGACGATTTTCAGGCTTAAGGCGGTCAGGTTTTTCATCTGTTTTATCTCATTTGGCGTTGCAGACGTCTGGATGTTTTGCGATTATGCAGCCCTGTTTACCCCCGAGCAAGTGATTGAGGCAACCCGATGACGGCTTATCATATCTTTACCCCGGACGATGCATTACGTTTTGCGGATCAGCATAGTGAACTCTTTGGCGATCACAGTAAATTATCTGCCGTTGAATTTGGCGACGGTAATCTGAATCTGGTATTCCGGGTCAGTAATGATAAAGGCACCTCGCTGATCGTCAAGCAGGCGTTACCCTATGCCCGTTGCGTGGGGGAAAGCTGGCCGCTTAGCACCGACCGCGCCCGGATCGAGGCCGAAGTGTTGCAGCAGCATGGCCGTTTTTGCCCACAGCATACGGTGGAAGTATTGCATTTTGAGCCAGCGTTGTCGGCTATTTTAATGGAAGACCTGAAGCAGTATCAGATTTTGCGCAGCGAACTGGTCAAGGGCAAAACCTTTGCGCATCTGGCCAGCCAGATGGCAACCTATCTGGCACAAACCTTGTTTTATAGCAGTGATTTTGTGCTGAGCGGCCCGGTTAAAAAAGCCGACGTGGCCCGCTTTATCAACCCCGAGCTGTGCCTGATCACCGAGGATTTATTCTTTACCGACCCTTACTGTAATCATGAGCGCAATACTATCCATGCCCTGATTCTGCCGCGGGCACGCCAGCTGTGGCAGGATGAAGAACTCCAGGCCGAAGTGGCGGCGCTAAAGGCCGACTTCTTATCCAAACCCCAGGCCTTGCTGCATGGTGATGTGCATAGCGGCAGTATCTTTATTAATGCGGATAACTGCAAAGTCATCGACGCCGAGTTTGGCTTTTATGGCCCGATCGGCTTTGATGTCGGGTCCCTGCTCGGTAACTTATTGCTAAACTACGTCGCCTGCCCCGGCCTGTTTGCGCCAGAGCAAGCAGAGCAGCAACAAGCCTATTTATTAGCGCAAGTCCGTGAGCTCTGGCAGCAATTTGCTGCGCAGTTTAGCCAGTTAATGGCCAGCGAAACGCAAGATAGCGCCCTGCAAAACAGCCGCTACCAGCAACACTTTTTACAGCAGGTATTGGCAGATAGTCTGGGTTACGCCGGTTGTGAGCTGATCCGCCGTACCGTTGGCTTGGCGCATGTCGCTGATTTGGAGAAAATTACTGATGCCAAAAAGCGGGCTGAGGCGGAACTGCGGGCGATTGAGTTAGGGCGGGCCCTGATTATGCAACGGGCACAGTTAGCGCAAATGGATGCCGTACTAACCCTGGTGCAACAAGTTGCAGTATAAGTTAACGCCACCTGGTACGCTGTTCCTGAAATAACTGCTTACATTTTTCGCTGCGACCTTACTGGTCGTAGCAGGCCCGGCTATGGCAGACTGTTGTTAATAAACTATTACAACAGGGATGACGATGATTTCTGCCTCGGCATTAAACAAAGTGTTTGGTAGTGGCGATACCCAGGTGCAGGCGTTACGGGATGTCAGTCTGCAAATTGCTGAAAACGAATTTGTTGCCATTATGGGCAGCTCCGGCTCCGGCAAATCGACACTGATGAATATTCTTGGCTGCCTGGATACGCCAAGTAGCGGCAGCTATCAGTTAGCCGGTGCCGATGTCAGCCAACTGGATGACGCCGCCCTCTCCGCCATGCGTAATCAGCATATCGGTTTTATTTTCCAGTCTTTTCACCTGTTACCACGCCTTAGCGCGGCCGAGAACGTGGCGCTACCGCTGCGCTATACCGCTACGCCGGCTGAGCAGGCATTACAACGGGCCGAAACCTTGTTACAGCAGGTTGGTCTGGGCCATCGCATGCACCATAAACCAGCCGAGATGTCCGGCGGCCAGCGCCAGCGCGTTGCTATCGCCCGCGCCCTCATCAATAACCCCAAGGTGATCTTTGCCGACGAGCCGACCGGCAACCTCGACAGTAAAACCTCAGTCGAAATTATGCAGCTGTTAACCGAGTTACACCGCCAGGGCAATACCGTGGTGATGGTAACGCATGAGGATGATATCGCTGCCTATGCACAACGGGTGATCCGGATGCGCGATGGCCAGATCCTGGAGGATAGCGGATGTTCAGTCTGAGTTTTGTCTTTGCGCTGACACTCAGTCAGCAAGCCGAGCAGCCATTACCGCTGCTGTTAACCGGTAGCCTGGTCTCGGAATACCGGCAAAATATTGTGGCGCCGATGAGCGATACCTGGCGCATTCAAGTGCAATGGCTAAAACCGGAAAACGAAGCAATTAAGGCCGGCGACCTGGTTGCGGTCTTTGATGCCGGTACCATTCAGGCCAGTATCGAGCGCCTGAAGACATCGCTGATCAGTGCCCAGGAGCAGTATAAACAGTTGGAAAGCCAGCATGCGCTCAAGGTGCTGGAGGCCGAATATGAATTAGAACGCCGTCAGTTATTGCTGGAAAAAGCCGATATTGATGCCGCTGTACCCAAAGACAACCTCAGTCTTTATGATTATGAGAATAACCAGTTAACCCAGCAGCGTGCCCGTACCGAGCTGAAAAAGGCTCAGGAAACCCTGGTTACCGCGCGGCAGGAGCAGAAAAACGCCCTGTATAAGCAACAACTGGTGATAGAAAAAACCGCCGCCGATCTGGCTGAGGCCGAACAAAACCTCAGTAAAATGAGTGTGTATGCCGAACGTGATGGCGCCATCAGTTATAGTTTGCATCCCTGGTATCGCACCAAGCTCTATGCCGGAGTGACGGCTCAGCCGGGCTGGTTAATTGCCGAGGTAACAGAACAACAAGGCTTGTACGTTGAGGCCTGGGTACATGAGGTCGATGTCGGCCGCTTGCGGCAGGCCAGCCGGATCAGTGCCCGCTTTGATATCGCCCCGGAACAGCAGTTCGCACTGCAATTACAGGAATTAGCCGGTCAGGGTGAAAAGCGTCAGGCTTGGGGTAATGCCTTGTACTATCGCGCTAAGTTCACGGCTGAAAGCTTACCTATTAGCCAACCGATGTTGGGCATGGGCTTACTACTGGAGGCCCGCTAATGACAGCACGCTACCTATATCTTCGTATTACTCTGCTTAGCCTGGGCCTGCTTGGGCTTAGCGCCTGTAGCAAACCGGCAGAACAAGTCAAAGAGCAGCAGCAACGGCAACAGGTTCGGGCCACCGGACAACTGGCAGCCGCTACATTTTTTACTGTTTCACCACCGGCTGTCGGTCGGATGTGGCAGTTTAACATCCGCGAAATGGCACCGGAGAGCAGCATGCTGCAGCCCGGCATGCCGGTCATCAGCTTTGATGGTCAAAGCCTGCAGGATGATTTACGCAATAAAAGTATCGAACTGAAAAGTGCGCAGCAAGAGTTGGCAAACCGTCTCACCACAGATGAGCAGCGCTATGAAGAGCTGAAGCTGCAACTGGCGGAACGCAAAAACGATCATGACCGGGAACAACGCAAGGCAGAAATCGTCGATCATTCCCGCTCAGAAAATGACAGACGCAAAGCACAAATTGACTTTACGCTGGCAAAAAGCCAATACCAGCTGGCACAGCGCCGGCTGGATTTTCATCAGCAGCAACGCGAAGCAGAAAAGCAGATTATCTCATCAAAAATTGCCCGCTTAACTGCTGAAGTCCAGCAACTGCAGGCCGAGTTCGCCTCGTTACAAATCAAAGCCCCCTATGCCGGCATTATGGTGTATTTACCGGACTATAACGGCGAGAAATCTTCCGTTGGCGACACCGTGCAATTCGGGCAACCCGTTGCCGAAGTTAGTCAGTTGGAAAGTTTGTATATTAAAACCGAAATTGACGAAGTGGATCTGAAGTACCTGCAACCCGGCCTGAGTGTACAAATCACGCTGGATGCCTATCCCGAGCGTAACTTTAGCGGGGTACTGACTGACCTGGGCAAGGCGGTACGCAATAAATCTGCCGAGAACCTGAGCCGGGTGGTCGACGCCAGCATTAAACTGGATGAACCGGACTTAAGCATTATGCGCCCCGGTATGAGCGCCCGTTTAGTGATTCGTCTGTCGCAGGGAGCGAACTAAATGCGTCTATTAAAAAACTCCGCTCTGAATCTCAGCCTTTGCGCCCTACTGCTCACCGGCTGTACCGATCCGGCGCAAACGCAGCCGCTGCTCACAGTCAGCCAGGGTGAGCTGGAGCACCGTATTAGTGCCGAAGGTGAACTCTTTGCCGTAAACTCGGTAAGCATTAATGCGCCACAAAATACCCGTGGCCCACGTTTTATTGCCGAATTAGCCCCCGAGTACAGCAGTATCGCGCCGGGAGATCTGGTGATCCGCTTTGATGCCACCCAGCTGGAGCGCAGTCGCCGCGATGCCGGTAATTCGCTGGCGGCAGTATTATCCGATCAGCAATTTAAAGGCACTCAGCAAGCCGCAGAGCTGGCCAATATTGGTCTGGACCAAAGGCTGGTGCAGCAGGAGTTTGCCTTCGCCGATCGTTTTAGCATTGATGACATCCAAATCCGTTCGCGGCTGGAAATTCTCGATTCACTGCAAAACAAAGAGTTCCTCGGTGAGAAACAAGCCTACCTTAACTGGCAGCAACAAAGCTTTGCCGCCCGCTCGCAGGGCGAGCTGGACTTACTGCAATTGCAAAAAGGTCAGCAACAAAGTTTGCTAGAGCAAGCCGAAACCGGCTTGTCAGCGCTGGAAATCCGGGCCCCTCACAGCGGTATCCTGCTATACGACAGCAACTGGCGCGGTGAAAAGCCAGAGGTCGGTCGCATGGTATTCCCCGGTGAAAAACTGGGGAGTATCCCCGATCTCAGTTTACAGCACCTGAAGTTACAAATTATCGAACAAGAAGCCGTTGGCCTGGCAGTGGAGCAACCGGTGTCATTCCGGCTCACCGCGCAACCGGAACAGGTACTACAGGGTAAAATTGTTAGCGTGGGTCAGGTAGCGCAATCCCGCGAGCGGCGCGATCCTCGCCGCTATATCGAAGTGATAGTGGCGCCAGACAGCCAGCAAAGCTTCTTCTTGCCGGGTGCGAAAGTCCGCGCCGATATTCTGGCTAACCGTTTAACGCAGGTGCTGACCGTGCCATTACAAGCGGTGTTTAGCGATGAGCAGGGGCAATATGTCTGGAAACAGCAAGGCACAAGTTTAACCCGTCAGGACGTGAGTTTGGGTGCGAAGAGTCTGACACATGCCGAAATTACCGCTGGCCTGAAAGCCGGTGATCGCATCAGCCTGCTGGCACCGGAGAATTAATATGCAACATAGTGCAATGCTCAAAGATACGCTGGCCGAACTGGCGCAGCATAAGTTACGCACCTTCCTGACCTTACTGGGCATGATCTTCGGTGTTGGCGCAGTGATCGCCATGTTGAATATTGGTGAAGGCGCAGAGCGCGAAGCCTTAAAAACCATTGAAACCATGGGCCTGCGCAATATTATCGTCGAAAGTAAAAGCTTTGATGAGAAAACCCTGCTCGAGCATCGTAAACATTCACTGGGAGTCAGTCAAAGCGATCTGCAGGCGGCGGTCAGCACGCTACCGGATATCACCGGCCACAGTGCCGAACGCAAGCTGGAAACCTATGCCATTATCAGCCATAGCGGCAAAAGTGAGGGTGTTGCGGTCGGTGTCTTACCCAGCTACCTGGAGCTGAGTAGTCTGCCACTGGCAGCCGGGCGTAACTTTACCGAACTGGAAGATCTGTATGCGGCCCAGGTGGCGATCCTGGGCTCGCAGATGGCTGGCAGCTTGTTTCCGGACGGCGAAGCACTGGGAAAATACGTGAAGGTTAACCATGTCTGGCTGCAGGTGATTGGCGTGCTGGCCGAGCCCTTCACCAGCCAGAATGAATTTCAGGGTATCAAACTTGGCGGCGAGCAGAACCAACTCTTTATGCCGCTGCAAACCGCCCGTAACCGCTTTCGCAGTATACCGCTGGATGCTGAGTTAAGTTCGTTCCGCTTACAACTGGCTGAGGGCGCCAATACCGCAGTGATAGCGCAGGCACTTAACGCTTTGCTACTGCAGCGCCATAATGATATTGATGATTATCGGATCGTGGTGCCGGCGGCCTTACTGGCACAGCAGGAACAAACCCAGAAAATTTTTAATATCGTGATGTCCTGTGTCGCCGGTATTTCGTTGCTGGTTGGCGGTATCGGTATTATGAATATTATGCTGGCGACCGTACTGGAGCGGACCAAAGAAATTGGCTTATTGCGGGCCATTGGTGCCACCAAACGTGATATTAAACTGCAGTTTGTCGCCGAGAGCTTTACCATTGCTATTGTTGGCGGTATTGCCGGTATTCTGTTCGGCATTATTCTGTCGGAATTAATCGCCTTTTATTCCGGTTGGGCGGTGTCCTGGTCGCTACCGGCCATCGTGCTGAGCTTTAGCATCTGTGCACTGATTGGTATCGCCTTTGGCGTCTATCCGGCGATTAAGGCCTCAGAGCTGGATCCCATCACCGCGCTGCAAACCGATTAACAACCTACTCTTCAATGTTCTCCGCGCTGAAGCAAATAGCATCAACGCAGATAACAATCGCTTAGTACTTAATGCTGCAACCATAAGGCCGGCTTACCGCCGGATCCGGCGCTTGCCCGGCCAGCACGGCTTTTGCCGCATTGGCAAAGTACGGCGTTGCCGTTTGGATATCTTCTACTTTAGCAGACGGAATGCTATCAATACCGCCCATATACTGCAGTACACCGTTTTTGTCGATCACATACATATGTGGTGTGGTACGCGCATCATAGGCTTTCCCCATCACGCCGTCTTCATCAAAAATAACTGCGGTTGGCGCGGCGCCACGGCTGCTGGTCAGCTCATCCGATTTTGCCTGATTCACATGGCCTTGCTTACCTGGTGCCGAGGAGATCACGCTCAGCCACACTACATCTTGCGCCGTCAGATCTTTTTGCAGTTGCTGCATATTGCCCTGATAGTGTTTTACTACAAAGGGGCAATCGTGATTGGTCCACTCCAGCACCACATTCTTGCCGGCGAAATCCTGCAGGCTATGCACCTGCCCGGCGGAATCTTTTACGGTAAAAGCCGGTGCCGGTTGACCAACCTGCGGCGCAGCAGCCAGGCTACCGGCGAACACCGCCGCAGCGGCCAAAGCTAACAATTTCATCTTTTTCATCATAGACTCCTGTTGCGTTGAAAAACGGGCGACCTTACTGACTACTCAGTCGCTCTAAAGTTTGCCGGAGCGTATCCGGCGTTAAAATCTGCGGTAATACTTCTGGCGCCTGCCCGGGCCAATACAACACATATAGCGGCACGCCATCACGCTGGTATTGGTGTAAATAGGCGGTAATATCGGCATCACGCCGCGTCCAGTCGCCTTTTAAATAGGTCACATCATACAGCGCCAGCGCTGCTTTACTGCTTTCGGTATTTAGCGCCACCCGCTCATTGACCAGACAGGTAATACACCAGTCGGCCGTCATATTCACCAGCACCGGCTTGCCGCTTTGTCGCAGCTGCGCCAGTTTATCCGGGCTCCAGGCTTGCCAGTGCGCATCTGCCGCCGCTGCGGCCGGTGTCGCACTGTCCGGCACTAAGCGCAATACCCCAACTGATAATAAGAGTAGCAGCGCCGCCAATAGCGGGCGGCCCCAGCCGGCGCGGCTAAACTGCCAACTACCGTATAACCAGCAGGCAGCGGCGATTGCCACCATACCGCAAAGCAGCACTGCGACCGCATCGATACCCGCCTGGCGACCAAATACCCAAACCAGCCATACTGCACTTAAATACAACGGAAACGCCAGCAGCTGCTTAAGCGTATCCATCCAGGCACCGGGTTTGGGCAGTGCCTGCGCTAATGCCGGCAAATAGGCCAGCAGCAAAAATGGTAACGCCATCCCCAAGCCCAGTGCGACAAAGACCAGTAAGGCTAACAGCGGCGGCTGGGTGACGGCATAGCCTAAGGCTCCGCCCATAAAGGGCGCAGTACAGGGGCTGGCAACTACCACGGCCAGCACACCGGTAAAAAAGCTGCCTTTGGCACCTTTGCTCTGGGTTAAACCGCTACCGGCACTCATCAGGCCAAGGCCAAACTGCACCACGCCGGATAAACTTAAGCCCAGGGCAAACAGTAAATACGCTAATAAAGCCACCAACCAGGGGCTTTGTAACTGGAAGCCCCAGCCCACTGCCGAGCCGGCCGCGCGCAGTGCCAGTAATAACAGCGCCAGACTGACAAAACTGAGCACCACCCCTAGCGTGTACCAGATTGCATCGCGGCGTTGCTCAGCACGCTGCCCGCTATTCGCGGCGATACTTAACGCTTTGAGTGACAGCACCGGAAATACGCAAGGCATCAGATTTAGAATCAGACCACCGGCGGCAGCCATAAGCAGAACCAGCCACAGGCTAGTGCTTTCCGCCGCAGTGGCAGGGCTACTCTCAGCTGCCGCCTCTAACAGCACGCTGTAGCCCTGGCCGTTACCACTTACCAGCACCAACTCAAAACTGTCCGCGGCACTGGTAAAATAGGTATTCAGATTTTGCCGCAGTAACCATTCACCTTCGCTGAATACCAGTTGTTGTTGTGCAGCATGATCCACCAGCTCAGTGGCGGCGACAAAAAACTGCTGAAAATCGACATCCGGCAAACCGCTAACTGCTGCAGAGAAGCTACCGCCAGCAGTATCAAAGCTGCCGCGTACCGCTAATGGCAAGGGCTGACTGCTTTTACCCCGGGCGATCAGAGCGGTGGCACTATCAGACAGCACCGCCGCTGAACCCACTGTCAGCTCGAGCTGAAATTCGGCATCTGCCGGGATACAAATTTCCTCACAGACCAACCAATCAACCTTAGCCTTAATCGGCAGGCTGCTGTCGGTATAATCGAGTGGTATTGTTAATTCTGTCAGCAGGATAGTCGGACCAGCGAAACCATAGTTCATTAGGGGAGGAATAGAAAACGCCTGCGGTGTCGGCCACTGGATAGGACCGGTGCTAACGCCTTCGGGTAACTGCCAGCTAATACTAGTAGGCAAGCCCGAGTCACCGGGGTTTTGCCAGTAGGTATGCCAGTGTTCGTCCGGAATAAAATGCAACGCCAACAGCAGTTTTTGCCCCGGCATCACTTGCTGATACTCGCTGACCAGCTCAGCCCTGATGTGCTTACTTTCTTGCCAGCCACTGCTGTGCGCCCAGGCTGCGGTACTGATACAGCAGCACAACAGCATGCTAATGAAAATTCTGAACACTGTTTCCACCTCCGGTTATTGGTTTACGTTAATACAACATCTGCGATCAACCGACCAGAGAAATTGCGGTAAAATTAAGCTAAAAGCAGGCAAATACACGACAAACCGCTATAATAGAGCGCCGTCTGCAGTCACTGTGGTCACTCCAGTTCTTCGCGCAGACTGCATCATCTTCTAACAACTAAGGTGTAACATTCATGACCCTATTTACCAAATCTGCTGTGTTTGCAGCGGTACAGGCTGCACTGTTCGGTGCAACTCTGGGTTTTTCTCCAGTGCTGCTAGCACAGGAAAGTGACAAAGATCCGGCCGCTGAAGAGAAAAAACTGGAAAAGATCACTATCACGGCACAGCGCCGCAGCCAAAGCATTCAGGAAGTACCGATTTCTGTCGCTACCCTGTCGGGTGAGAAATTCGATAGCATTTTCGTCTCAGGAGACGATATCACCGCCCTGGCGATTAAAGTGCCTGGCCTGTATGCCGAAAGTTCGAATGGCCGCGCAGCACCACGCTTTTATATCCGGGGTTTAGGTAACACCGATTTCGATTTGGCCGCCTCACAACCAGTATCGATCGTGATGGATGACGTGGTAATGGAAAACGTGATCCTAAAAAGTTTTCCACTGTTCGACGTGCAGCAGGTGGAAGTCATCCGCGGGCCACAGGGTACATTGTTCGGCCGCAACACCACAGCCGGTATTATTAAGTTTGATAGCGTGAAACCCCGCCAGGATTTTGATGCCTATCTGAAAACGACCGCCGGCACTTTGGGTACCGCGCATTTTGAAGGTGCTGTCGGCGGCGGCCTGACCGATTCGCTGTCGGCACGGGCCTCGTTCCTGTCACAACACCGCAGTAACTGGATCGATAACAGCTTTACCGGTCAGAACGATGTGATGGGTGGCTACGACGAGCGCGCCGGCCGCCTGCAGTTTTTTTTTATGAAAACGAGCAGTTTGACGCCTTATTCCAGGTACATAGCCGTAACTATGACGGTACCTCGACGATGTTCCGCAAAAACATCTTAAGCCCTGGCAGCAACAAGCTGAACCAGAACTATGACCGTGATGTGGTGGCTTATGATGCGCCGGGTAATAACGTACAGCGCTACGATGCCTGGGGCAGCTCGCTGAAATTCGATTTCCATTTAGATGGTATGACGCTAACCAGCATTTCGGCGATTGAAAAAGCAGCGGGTGGTGGTATCGGTGATATCGACGGTGGTAACCCGGATCAGGCGGGTGCTGCCGCAGTGCCTAATGCCGTCACTGAAGATCAGCTGAAAGATTTAAAGCAAGTCACCCAGGAAATTCGTTTAGCCAGTGATACCAGCACTGCGCTGAGCTGGCAGGTAGGTGCCTTCTATTTCGACTCGTCGTTTGGTGTTAATACCATTGACGGTTTCTTCGGTGCCACTGAAGTATTCCACGGCAATACCAGTTGGGCGCTGTTCGGCCAGACCTCTTATCAGGTTAACGATAAGCTGACTCTGACCGGTGGTTTACGTTACACCGATGACGAAAAAACCTTCTCGGTCGGCCAGCAAAACGTTGATGGCTTCGCCTTAGTAATTGGCGCAGCACAAATCCAGCAGTATGACCCGATTAAAGTGCGCGATGATCAAATTAGCTGGGAATTAAGTGCGAATTATCGCCTTACCAACAGCACCAGCGTATTTGGCCGGGTGGCTGAAGGTTTCCGCGCCCAGACCATTCAGGGTCGTGATGTGGCCTTTGAAGCACCACCGTCAGTCGCCGGTGCCGAAACCATCACCTCGTTTGAAGTGGGTACCAAGTCTGATCTACTGGACAATACGCTGCGCTTAAACGCTGCCCTGTTCTATTACACCATTGATGATATTCAGTTATCTGCGATCGGTGGTCAGACGCAGGGTAACCAGCTGATCAATGCCGACAAAGGCACTGGCTATGGCTTTGAAGTCGACTTCGACTATCGGGTACTGCCAAACCTGAGTTTTGGTGGTGGTTTTAGCTATAACAATACTGAACTGAAAGACGATACGCTGACCGTCGCGCCTTGTGGTTCTGGCCTTTGTACTGTGCTGGACCCAAGAACGGCTGATGGCTTAGCGTTGATTAATGGCAATCCGTTCCCACAAGCGCCGAAAACCATTCTGACACTGAATAGCCGTTATGCCTATCCGGTCGACAGTGGTGAAATTTATGTGTTTGCAGATTACCAGCTGCAGGGTAAAACCAATTTATTCCTGTATGAGTCTGCTGAGTTCCGTAGCAATAACAACCACGAAGCCGGTTTACGTGTTGCCTACGTTAATGATCAGCACAACTACGAAGTGGGTGTATTTGGTCGCAACATCACCGATCAGGACAACCTGAAAGGCGCAATCGACTTTAGTAACCTGACCGGCTTTGTCAATGAGCCGCGGGTATTTGGCGTTGATTTTAGAATTAACTTCTTCTAAGCCATTGCGTTAATGATAAAAGGGCAGCGATGGCTTAATGCCGGTCAGTTAAGC
>NZ_LCWL01000030.1:0-2074 GCF_001441695.1 Alishewanella sp. WH16-1
TAATTACATCATCCACAAGAGCAAGAAAACCCAGAAGTGGCTGAGCGACAATCCAAAGTTCAAGTTACTGTTCTTGCCGGTTTATAGCCCATGGCATAACAAAATTGAAAAACTGTGGCATGCTCTGCACGAGACGATAACCCGGAATCATCAGTGCAAAAACATGGATGATTTACTGGAGCAGGTTCACTACTTTATGGACACTGCCGCACCGTTTCCGGGCGGCAAGCATGGACTAAAGCGGGTGTATCACAATTAGGATCGGTTATTTAGCGAGTCAGATCCAACATAAGAAAAATAAAAATGAAAAAATTGATGTGTTCGTTAATAGACTGCCGACAACTATCGATAAAGTGCCAATGCCTTTTAGCCATATAAACATTGATCAGAATGAATTTATTCGCACATTTGTTATGTTTATCCTGAGTTTAGGTGAAAGACAGATTTTACTGATTGAAGTCGAACGAGAAGAGATAAAAGAACACTTAGCAAAAAAAGAGCCGCAATCGTCAGCATACATCTGCGAGCGTGAAACTAAGGATGCCTTTACTCCTCATGATATCAATCAAATTCTAAGATCTATTTGTGAAAATGGCCCAACTTTATTCCCAAAAAAAGTCCTAACTCGATTGAAGAGAGTTCAAATAAAGCACACAAAGAAAGACCTTACGTCTGAAAGCAAGCAAGCGAATAGAATTCGTAAACACATAATGGACATGCTAACCGGGAAGGAGAATTAGAAACAAAGCCACTTGCATTCTGAGCTTCCATGCACTAATTTGGGTAAATAGTTTTTTCCCCAAATTAGTGCATGGAAGCTCAGATGTCAGATCGCGACCCTAAGAAAAGAAGTTCGTCACAACAGTCCCTCCCACAAGAAAGTGTTTCAGCCACTAATTCAACGGTAGAACCAGTCGAAACGAATATCAGTGAAGTAGAAGCTACAGAGCAAGAACTGAGTATAACTGCAGATTTCTGGCTTTATGCTGGTGACATCAATCACGAAGGATATGAGCGTTTTTCTGTTAGGTTAGAAGACCTTAAAGAAAAAAAAGAACATGTAATTTTATGTTTGACAACCAATGGTGGAGATCCAAACGCGGGTTTCAGAATCGCACGGGCATTAGGGCATCATTACAAAAAGGTTACTATACTTATAAGTGATAGATGCAAAAGTGCAGGAACCTTGATTTGCATTTCAGCTCATCAGCTTGTAATCGGTGATATGGGTGAATTAGGCCCTTTAGATATTCAGCTTAACAAACCAGATGAAATGTTTGAGAGTAGCTCAGGCTTAGATTTAATACAGTCTTTTATGGTTCTACAAAATCAAACTCTGGATGCTTTCAGAAACTATCTGATAGAAATTAGATTAGGGAGTCAAATTTCAACAAAGCTATCCTCAGAGATTGCATGTAAATTAGCGATCGGGTTCGTAACACCAATAGCAGCCCAGATAGACCCAATAAAACTTGGTGAGCATCAGCGCGCGATGTCGATTGCCAAGAGATATGGCTTGTCATTGGATTCAAAAGCTCATAACTTAAAGTCTGGAATGCTTGATTTATTGCTTACTGGATACCCTTCTCACTCTTTTGTAATTGATCGGAAGGAAGCAGCGGCAATTTTTAAAAACGTTAAAGCGCCAGAAAATGACGAACTAACGGCCTATTATGTCTGTCGTGAACTACTCCAATTTGGTAAAATCAAATCTCATGGAGTAGCACGAATTGAATTACTCAACCAAGTTATCGAAGCTGCAAAGCAAGAGAGTGAAGAAAAATGAACAAACTTAATTCTCAGCGCTTAGTTGAAACATTTGAAATTACAGCTCCAGAAGACCCAATCGAAGAGCAAGGGTTAATGAAGCTTTTGTTTATTCAGACAGATAACGATGCTCAAATGACTGCAAAAATAGCCAAAGAGTTTGGGCAAGAACAGACGCGCCTTACCGCGATATTTAGAGAGCGCAATGTAATTGCCTCTATGAGATAGCTAAGAACACCAAAACATGCCTACCATAAAAAGCTATGGCTTTTTATGGTAACGTAAACTGTGTGATTCATAGACATCA
>NZ_LCWL01000010.1:0-2008 GCF_001441695.1 Alishewanella sp. WH16-1
CGCCATGCGTGAAAATATGCAAAAGTCGCTTATCGAGCAAGGCCAGCTTCTTGCCTTCTCTTCTAACTATGCGCTTTATGCCGATATCTCATCACGCGTGATGACGACTCTGGAGATGTTGGCCCCTGCAGTTGAAGTCTATTCTATTGATGAAGCTTTTCTCGAGTTAACCGGCGTATCGCATTGCATGGACCTGACAGAGTTTGGCCAATCAGTGCGGAGCACCATTCAAAAAAATATTGGTATGACCGTCTGCGTTGGCATCGCACCGACTAAAACCCTCGCAAAACTCGCCAATCACGCCGCTAAAAAATGGAGTAAAGCCGGTGGGGTTGTTGATTTAACGGATAAAGCCCGCCAGCGTAGGCTGATGGGGTTGTTACCGGTTGGTGAAGTTTGGGGCATTGGTAGTAAGCTCTCAGCACGACTCAACACACTCGGTATCCAGACTGTTTTGGATTTAGCCGATGCCAGCCCATCTTTTATTAAACAGCAGTGCTCGGTCGTTGAATCGCGTATTGTTGCTGAGCTAAACGGTGAATCGTGTCTGGCCCTTGAGCAGGTTGCGCCTACCAAAAAACAAATTGTCAGCTCCAGGGCGTTTGGTGAGCGCATTACGTGTAAAGCCATGATGCACGAAGCCATCGCAGAATATATCAGCCGCGCGTGTCAGAAACTGCGCAAAGAAAAGCAGCAGGCCAAACAAGTTACCGTCTTTATCCGCACTAGCCCCTTCAGTGACAGGCAGCGTGATCCATACTATGCCAATAGCATCTCGACCACATTAACCCATCCTAGCAATGATACCCGGGATTTTTTAACTTTGGCGAGCAGGCTACTCGATAAAATCTGGAAAGAGGGTTATCGCTATGCCAAAGGCGGGGTCATGCTGACTGATTTTTATGATGAAGGCGTTCACCAAGTCGATTTGTTTGAACCGGAGCCACACACTTACCAGAGTAAAGCACTGATGACCGTGATTGATACCATCAACTCCAAAGCAGGTGGCAAAGTCTGGTTTGCGAGCCAGGGCATATCGCAAGCTTGGACCATGAAGCGCACAATGTTGTCGCCGCAGTACACCACAAAATGGACAGATTTGCCGGTCGTGAAATAACGCCTGCCTGTGTTAAGGTGTGGCAAGACATGAGATTCAAGCTACTATCAGCGTAGCGTTTAACTATTTCAAACGTTGAGGTGCGCCATGAGTTACACCGTTAAAATGCTTAAAGATAACGTTCTCCCGCTGCCTGATGCGCTGTGTTCAGAGTTGGGGTTTGCGGTTGGAGATATTTTGATTTGTGAAATGGATAAAGGCCGCTCAGAAATGAGGATGGTAAAGCATGCTGACCAGACAATGACTGATGAACAGATTTTTGCAGCTGGAAATTTAACGCGCGTCATCAGCCTTTCGTCTGGCGAATAATGGTTGGATGTGATGGTTAGCAAATCGGCCAAGTCGAACAAGGTATTAAAATGACAACAAGACCATCGATTAAAAGCGAGCAGGAATATCAAGCTGCTTTAGAGGCGATTGAGCAACTTCTTGAAGCTGAGCCTGGTACGCCCGAAGGTGAGGAGTTTGCGGCTTTGGCAAAGTTGATCGAAGAGTATGACGATATTCATTACCCAATAAAGGGGTAAGTGATTTTGAGATTTGAATCGTCACAATGTGCCAATTGCAGACATTCCAACTTTAAGGCTGTAAAGTCCGCTTTTAGGTGTTAGCAGAACGCTTTGCTCACCGGAAAATTGGGAGCGTAGCGAGTAATTTTTCCGCGTGCAGCAATTTGTTATGTATTGGCTTTGCGTACTGTTCCTGAGGTATCCCCAGAAATTTTGTAGTTAAAATAAAAATTTAGGTGATTAGGGCTTGTTGATCTTTCGAGATGGATTATTAGACAGCATGATGGGCTGGTACAATTACTTTCGCCAAAAACTAACCATGACAACCCACCATGCCAAGGACAATGTTAACAGACGAGTGCTGGTCAAAGCTAATCAGATT
>NZ_LCWL01000085.1:0-1671 GCF_001441695.1 Alishewanella sp. WH16-1
ATTTCTGCTATTGGCACAAAGTGACTTTATCTGCGATTTTTTATTATTTATTCAAGAAAAAGGTAAGCTTTCAGTAAAAATGATCTCTTCTTGTAAAGAAGTTTTAAACGTATCCGCGAGTCTTATAATTCTGATCCAAAAGTGAGTAATTTTTTATATTTAGCTCTTTCGCTTTTAAACTAAGCTGTCTCTGTTTAAGAGAATCTGGTTCTATCTGCTCATACACCACCCCACTAAATTCTTGCCTGAACATAGTCGGCAGTAAATGGCTATAAGTTCTGTCAATCATCTCAATGCTTGTACCACACTGTTTAGCCAGTGCTGCGTAATCCGCTTTGCTTTTCAGGTTCCAAGTAATATACGAGTGACGAAGTGAATACAGTGTGCGCTCACCATATGGGCTTTGTCTTAGGTTCAGCTTTTCCAGCACATAGGTGAATTTCTTGCTGAGACTTTTAGTGCTTGATCCGTCTGCAAGCACGAATACCAAGTCATCTGCTTTTCTGTCTGGAAAGCGTTCTACCAACTGTTCTAGGTTAGCCACAAAGTCGCTTCGCACAACAACTTGCCGAGTGCCAGTATATAAAGTGGTTTTGCCTTTACGAACTGCTACGGTAATTTCTGGTACACCGTCTACCAATTTAAAACTGATGTCGCTCCACTTAACATTTTCAATTTCAGTACCTGGCCGCATACCCGTTGCCAGTGCGAAGTCGATGTAGTCTTCCATCAGCTCCAGCAGCATTTTACTTTTCTTGTTTTTAGTTCGCTGCATCTCTTCATTTATGAAGTCTGATATTTTGCGATACTCTTCCCAAGTAAAAGCGGCACGACGTTCTTGCCGTTTGCCGTCAGTCTCAAAAGTTGGGATATGGTATTTAGTGATTTGGCCTTTTCTTAACGCCTTTTCATAAACTTTAGTTAGAACGGCATTATGGCTTTGCAATGTTGATTTTGAGGGTTGTCCACCAAACTTTGTCTCGCGCCAGCGATGAAAACTGTCCATATCAGATTGTGTGATCTGATCAATCCGCTGGTCTTTAAAAAATGGGATATGGTAGTTAAGTAGAATGCCTTTATAAATGGAGTTGTTCTTCTTGGAAACGCCTTTGTTTATTAAAGCTTCTAATTCTGAGATGACTTCAGCAGCAAGCTTATCAAAAGGCTGCGCACCAGCAGCAATACCAAGTTTCACTTCAGCTCGACGCTTATACATTGCGTCAATGGCTACCACTTTTGCTTTTTCTAGTTCAGTCTCACCAGTTGAGAAGGTGATATGCTTTTTATCGACTTTAAAGCGGGCGTACCAGCGCTTTGAATTGGACTGAGTATAAAGGTATAAACCCTCCATAACTGCAACTCGTTCCTGATACGCCAACGCTGCCTCCTGCTAGATGTAGCCTCTATGCTTGTAGTTATAAGCCCATTCATTCATTCGTTGTTGTAACTGCTCGTCATAAGTTACATCTTCAAATTGTCGAACGACTCTTTCTTTTGTTTCCAGCTCGATCCCTGACAACTGTCGACCGAACATTCTTGGGATGACATGGCTATAGTGTTGCTCAATCATTTGAATGCCAGTGCCACACTGCCGCGCTAACACATCAATACTGACGTTTTGTGCTGCCAATTCCCATGTAATGTAACTATGCTGAGGGATCCCCACAAATT
>NZ_LCWL01000017.1:0-1487 GCF_001441695.1 Alishewanella sp. WH16-1
CTGGGGATACCTCAGGTAAATTGCTCTATATTTATCCTCTCCACCAGTCGAAACTGCGTTTCCCGCAGATATAACAAAATCGTAGCCTTGCTCGTTAAGTAAAGGAATAATCTTCCGCTCAAAAATACCCACTGAGTTGCTAATGTTGCCCACTACCGCAAATTTAAACTCGTCTTTATATTTTAATATGCTTTCTATTTTCTCTACCTGTAAAGCATGTTCTGCTATGAAGTCCTTTTCAAAAAAATTCAGATAAATTTTATAGAAAACTAAAAGGATGATGACAACAAAACAAGCTCTGTATAGCCAGCGAGCATACTTTCTAGTCATTTTTAGCTCCTGACAAAAACTCAAATATTGTTACAAAGATACCGATGAATAATCCGAGATAAATGGTGAGAAAACGCCATGCAATGATTATAAATACCAAATCAGGAGCTTGGATTATTGCACCAAAGAATATTGCGAACACCCCCTCAGCAATACCTGACGCGCCTGGCGTAGGTGCAAAATACATTATAAAAGTGTTAATAACCATTAATGCTAACACTGCGGTATAGTCTATTTGATAGCCCAACCCCCAAAGCAGCAAAGCTGGAAATGAAAACAAACTGACAAGAAATAAAATTGTTGAACCAATAGCCATAAGCTTATCTCGTAAGTTTCCCGTTAGAAATATATTGATGCAACAGGAAAAATGAAAAAGCTCTCTGGTAACTTGCCATGTGCGGCGCTGGCAAGTGTTCTGACTAATTAAACCAAAGCGATGAATTTGATTTAGAATTAATTTAAGCGTGTGAATAACCCATCGAATTCTCAAAAGCACTATCGCACTCAACAGCACGTATCCAATAGCAAAAGCAGACAGAAAGATGCCCCAGCCGTCCTGCAATAAGTCCGAGGACAACTGAGGGTTTATCATAAACAAAAAAGGCGTAGGTATAAAAATAAGTAAACTAGCTAATACTGTTCTTATGGACGTAGCGGCTGTCGCAGCACCTAACCTAACACCCCGTCGATGCAGAAACCACACCTGTGCGACACCTCCGCCGGTAGCCATTGGAGTTATATTAGAAAAAAGGAAGTTTATGAAAACAAGAGGAAAAATAGACTTAAACGCTTGGTGGCATCCAATAGCACGCAAGGTAAACCAAAGCCTCATAGCATCACTAGTATAATAAACCAAAAGCAATGCGAAACACGCTACAACGAACTCTAGAGTAAAAATCTGTAGTAAATCAGAATTAAGACTGGAATCTACTTCTTTATACAAGCTAAAGGGAACCAAAAAGCTTAACAAAACAAATAATGCCGAAAAACCAATCAGCTTTAGCCATGACTTTTTGTCTTTTATAAAGAAATTCTCGCTATTTTCTTCCACATCTGACATGACGATTTTTTAAGCCAACCTTTGCGTATTAATTACAAGTAAGGCGCTAATGGAGTGCAAACAATTTATCCATTCCGCCTGAGGGATCCCCACAAAT
>NZ_LCWL01000128.1:0-1481 GCF_001441695.1 Alishewanella sp. WH16-1
CTGTCTCTTGATCACAAGTCAGCCTCAAGAGACTTTGCTAGGTCATAACCTTCAAGGATGGTTTGTAGTTTGAACCATCCTTGCCACAATACCTTGACCGAGGCCTTGCCGGTTTGTTTTGTATCTTTCCACCCACCGAGCTTTGCAAGCTCGGTATAAGCCCACTTCATCGAGGGGACGGTGTCAGGTAAGGTCCTGCTGACCCGTTTTATCCATAACAATTTCCAGGCTTTTGGCGACAGCACCTGTTCACAACTTATCTCGTCTGGTTGTTCGCGCGCAAACTTCAGCTGCACTATTCTTACAGCAATAAAGGCGCTGATGGTCACAAGCCGCTCAATGTTATCTTTACTTTGTAAGCGGGCATTCTCAATATCTGTACCATCCGTTTTCCAGGCTTTGTGATATTCTTCTACTAACCAGCGATGCTCGTAATAACGGATGATGTTCAGTGCATCTGCTTTGCTCTGGACTGGTTCGGTAGTCAGCAAATGCCAATTTAACGCGTTTTTGTCATCGGCTCGCTCTTCGCACCCGACATAATAAAGCGATAGTGATTCGCCACGCTTATTTGCCGGCACTTGCAACGTGACTGGCGCAAAGACAATGTCTACTGTTGCTGTACGTGCTTTACGTCCACCTTTTTGCGCTATATGGATTTGCTTTTGTCCGGCGCTTTCAAGACCTGCAGCATAGTCGTAGAGCTTCTGTTCAGACTGCTCAATATGGCGACTCTGCATGGAACGAACCACGAAGCGATGTTGCTTTGAGAGCTTATACTGCAAGTACTCATAGATATCAGCTTCGCGGTCGCAGACGGATATCACATCGGCCATTTTAGCGCCTAATCGTGCCGATAGATTGACCGAAGCAGACTGCCACTTGAAGCTTTCTTTCTCTTCATAAGGTGTTTGTGTTCGCACATGTTTCTTTCCGCGCGTGCTGATATCCCGTGTCCAGCGGGATTGTTCAATTAATCCAACAAGCTCTTGTTGCTCAGGAGCGAATAACAAAACGCTGTGCGCAAGTATGCCCCGATAGTTATTTCCTTGATTGACATGACCAAGCTCATCTCGCACGGAACGATGGCTGTAAGTGATGGCAGTGGTATCCTCTAAAGCCAGTAATAAATTATGTTTGGCGGCTTGCGCTGCTGTGACCAGATAGCCTGCTTTTGCTATCGCGTCAGCATTGACGTGCTCATTACGGATAAAACGATAAGCGCCTTCCATATCGGCGGGGGATTGTGTAATAGACACGAATGGCTTTCCTGGATCGTTTGCTAAGGTTTCCGCTAACTTTACCAGACGTGTGGTTCGGCGGGGATCCCCTAAGTCGGCCTGACCAAAAGTACTTTTTGCCCATTGTGCATTGTTCATCAGTATTCACCTTTAGATTAAGTGAAAGATCTGATCGGAAAGCGTGCGGAGAGTTCAAAAAATCCCCCAGTAAAAACCGGGGGATTTGTGTATAAGAGACAG
>NZ_LCWL01000073.1:0-1442 GCF_001441695.1 Alishewanella sp. WH16-1
TCCCGCCTCCTACTCGATCGCTAAAGGAATCTTATCTTATGCAAAAATTTCTACTCAGTTCCGGAATGCTGCTGATGCTGTCGGCCTGTCAACCCGCACCACAAGTTGCGGCTAACGTGAGTGCAGCGGCCACCACGGCCAGCAACGGGGCGTTATTAACTAGTAAAACGCCGTACCAACCCCAGCAAGACTGGCGCAGTTACAGTGCCGTACCCGTGGGGTTCAGCGCCGTAGGGCTACAACATGTGGCGCGGCATGGCTCGCGTTTTTTATCCAGTCAGGGCGATGACATCCTGATGTTAGAATTGCTAAAGCAGGCTGCAGATGCTGGTGCCTTAACCCCGTTAGGGCAGCAATTGGCTGCGCTGGTTAACCGGCTGCATCAGGCGCATCAGCCCAATAATTATGGTGAAATTTCTGCGTTGGGCGTGCAAGAGCACCGGCAGATGGCGCAGCGCTTACTGGCAAGGTCGCCACAGTTGTTCGAGCAGGCAGTGGCACAGCAGCTGCGGATCGCGGTGTTGCATTCAGGGCGGGAGCGTGCCGATCAAAGTGGCGACGCCTTTGTTGCCGGGCTAACAGAGGTTATGCCAGCGCTTAAACCCCTGTTTGATACTCCGCAAGCCGACGAGCGTACCTTATATTTTTATAAAGCAGAGGGGAGTGAAGCCTTCGCCCGCTATCGTGACGAGGATCCACGCCTGCTCAGTGCCATGCAGCAACTCGCTGCCGACCCAAGCCGGCAGCAAGCGGCGCTGTCGATGTTGGCGCGGTTTTTTCAGCCAGAGTTTCTTAACCGCCTGCAGCAGGGCGAAATTGAACTAACGCTGCCGGATGACGACGATGCGATTCGCAATCCGCTGGATGCGGCTAATGTGCTGTTTAGCCTGTACAGCATTGCCAGTAACTTGACGCTGGAAGGTCCGTTTGATTTCAGTGAGCTGTTGCTGGAGGAGCATTTGCAACCGCTGGCTGAACTGGATGATGCGGATTCCTTTTATGGTCGCGGTCCGGCGTTTGCAAGTGATGATATTACCTATCGTCTGGCCGGGCGTTTAGTTGCTGATATGCTGGATAAAGCCGAGCAGCCAAACGGTTACGTGGCCAGTTTTCGCTTTACTCATGCCCAGGTGCTGATGCCACTGGCAGCCTTGTTAGGCATCGCTGGTGCCAGTGAGCCGTTGCCGCAAAGCGTGTTATATAGCTATAAAAACAGCCCCTGGCGCAGTGCTAAGGTTTCACCGATGGCAGCTAATGTGCAGTGGGAAGTGTATCGTAATGCTGATAACCTGACGCTGATCCGGATGCTGCACCACGAACGGGAAACCGCTTTTGGCGGCACTTGCCAACCCTATACCGGCAGCCACTTTTTCTATACCAGCAGCGAGCTACGTCGCTGCCTGCTCCCCTAACTTGTCTAAACGTCTCCGGTACCGGTCTGA
>NZ_LCWL01000133.1:0-1385 GCF_001441695.1 Alishewanella sp. WH16-1
TCATACGTATGATCTTTAGGAATTGAAGAGGTGCTTCATTCGTGATCTAATTGATTTTGCAGAAAAAAAAGATCACCTTTGCAGGCAAAACGAATGAAGCAACAACAAGATATCCGATTTTTAAACGCTTTTGAACGACTTTTTTCAGCAAATGCGCTCGATGCACTGGGTCAGCAGTTAGGCTTGATGCAGCGGCGGCGGCACGTCACACCACAAAAGCTATGTATGGCTCTGGTCAGTGCACTCGGTGCAGGCACAACCCAATCGATTGCCGATATTCACCGACAATTTAACCATTTGCATGGCACTGACATAAAGCTTAAACCCTTTCATAAACAGTTAGTTAAGATGGCTGCTCCTGAGTTTATGCGCGAAGTGTTTGAAAAGGCATTGGCGCTGCACCTCCCTGATATGTTTGCTATCAGAGATAAATACCAGGAGATGTTTAAGCGTATTATTTTGCAAGATGGCACCAGTTTCGCCGTACATGACGACTTAATGCTCTATTTTCCTGGACGTTTTAATGAAACCAGCCCGGCAGCGATTGAGCTGCATGTCACGTATGACTTACTCAAGGCCCAACCTGATTGCGTTAGTCTGACAGAGGATATCGCGCCAGAGCGGCACTATTTGCCTTCGCCAGCAGCGTTAACGGGGTGCTTATTTATGGCTGATGCCGGTTATTTTTCAAAGCATTATGTGCAGCAACTGCATGAGGCCAGCGCGTATTTTATTATGCGGATGAGCAACAGCATTAATCCAATGGCCGTGTGTAGTGTGAGCCAGCAGAAGAAGCCGCTGAAGACATGGTTAAAGGAATTACCTGGTACAGGCGTATTAGATTTAGATGTGCACTGGCCTGATGGCCCAGTTTATCGCTGCGTGGCCTTTGCCGCATTAGACCATAAAAAGCGTCATGTACTGGTATGCACCAACCTTGGACGTGAACAGTTCCCTGCCACAGCAGTAGGTGATTTATATCGTGTTCGCTGGCAAATAGAGCTGTTGTTTAAAGAATGGAAGTCGATGAATAATTTAAATAAATTCGACACATGCCATGCCACTATCGTCGAAACACTCATCTGGGGTAGCTTACTGGCGGCCACCTTAAAACGCTGGCTTATCAACGCCGCTGAAAAGAAGTATAACCGGGTGTTGTCACTTTTTACTGGCGCAAAATCAGCTCATATGTGGTGGTTACCGTTTTGCATTGATATTGCGGTGAGCTCTGGCGCAGATTTAGTCAACGCCATGAATAACGCAATGGCATTTTTAGCTCAGCATTGTCGACGACAGAATGTGAAAAGAGACCAGAAAACAGGTTTGTTTAAGCTGCTGAATAACACGGCAAATCAGTAGGTTAGCTCACAAAGGTCATACGTATG
>NZ_LCWL01000100.1:0-1334 GCF_001441695.1 Alishewanella sp. WH16-1
TTTGTGGGGATCCCTCAGCTGTCTCACTGCATTTCACATCATACCGCTTATCAACATGGTGGAAATCACCGAAGCCGTATGCAGGATTTGGTGTAAAGTCTCCCCAAAAAACAACATGAGTAAAGGAAGATAGCTGCTTTTCGTCGTAGTATCGTTTTAGTTTAAGTTTGCCAAATTCTTTTGTTTTTTTATGGCCAATTTCAACGCCAATCTTTAAAAATTTATATCTTAAAAATCGTGAAGGAGCATGAGAGGTGAATAACTCAAAATCTATACCATGCCGAGAGAAAAATTCATAAGCAGCTAAGTCAACACTGTACATACCGGCATTACCTGGGTTTGCCGCACAAATAATTGCTAATTTTACTGTCATATACGGATTGCTACCTAATAACTCACTGAAATTCAGTGCTAATTTAATAGTGCCAGAGTTAATGATATTAACATATTTAATGCATTATTTTAATGTCATATCTTTAGTTTTTCATAAATTTTTTGAGTGTGGTTTTCAGAAATTTTAGCTAATAAATAAGCGATCAAGGTAATGAATAAAATAATGATAAAGAATATTAAAATATTTTTAACTGTCACTCTCCAATAACCAGAATCATGAATTAACCAACCTCGAATAAAAGAAAGTAAAGGAGTATGAATAACATAAAGCGTGTAAGAAAAGCCTGCAAGCGTCTGTGCTTGCTTTGCATAATAATCAGGTTTAATTAATTCTCTATCTGATCTAATAATTGCAAAGCAAAATAGTAAGAAAGGAATAGCAACGTATATACGGGAAAGTAGTCCGTTTTCAATTTCAGGCATGATTCTGATTGCAATTGAACAGAATATAAAAAAGACACCGGTAATTATGACTAAAATATTGGATTTTTTTAAATATTTAGTTTTATTCAAATATAATACTAACAATAGCCCTGTTAGCCAGATAGGAAAAAGAATGACAATGTTGTAACCAATAAGATAGAAAATAGCCAGGAATATACATAAACAAAATAATCGAACTCTTTTGTTCTCCTTTTTTGATAATGCTAATACAAGGAATGGAAATAATATGTAGTACCAAAATTCATTAGCTAAACTCCATAGTGCGCCATTCGTTCCAAAGGTTGGTACGATGATTGTTTGAAGATAAAATGCATTACCTATAAGGTTTTGAATCGTTAAAGATGCGCCTGTAATGGAACCAGTAATGTCAGCTCCAGAATACATTAGATCATTGTAAAACCATTTTAAACCTAGATAGTCTAAAACCAATCCAATTAACAAACCTGGAAAAAGTACAATGCTAAGTCTTACCCATCGTCTGAGGTATCCCCAGAAAT
>NZ_LCWL01000006.1:0-1280 GCF_001441695.1 Alishewanella sp. WH16-1
GACTTTGTCAGCAGTCTGAACCCGGTAAACCGGGTTTAATCTATGTTAGAAATGGTACTGAGCCCGAACCCCAAAGCCAATAGGCTCCTCGGTTACCCCTGACGGTGTATCAATATCGCTAAACACAATGTTGCCCATAAACCGAAGGTTATTTAACAAGTAATAGTTAACGCCCAATGTAAGATTTTTCTGCTCACCACCAAAAACAGTACCGTCATTCAAATCGGTGACAGAGTACCGTGCAGCAACCTCAATAGCGCCTGACTCTTTTGATGGTTTAACGCCGCTAAACAAACCATTCTTGTACGAACGGCTCTCGCCAGTTAACACATAACTTAATTGAAAGTGATATCCAGAGAAGGAAACATCTTCAACTGTTGACGAAGTGTTTAGTGTCATCGCTTCAGCTTCGGCAGACCAGGCACCATTAATGAAGGCAGCCTCCAAACCAAAACGATTGATGGAATTTATGCCTTCCAGAGTACCGGTATCGATTAAACGCACACCAGAGTCAATACGTAGCTCAGGACGGTCCCGCAATCTAAGCGTGTTATAGTCACCCATGTCCTGATACACGAAAGCACCGGCAAAATGATACTGAACATCATCAACTTTTGGATGGTAAATAATCCGCTGAGCAAGCCCCATACTGTCATCTTTGCCAGCATCGCCCTCTGTATTCATGGTGCGGCCGAACAACATAGATTCTGATGTTAAGTTACCGAAGGTTTTATCAAACCGCACGCCTAACTTACGGTCAGGGGTAATAACCGTAGAGCCACTTGAACGCTCCATAAAAGTAATAGAGTTGGAGCTGGTTAGGGTGTTTAGACTAAACGGCACGCGCTGGTGGCCGATAGTCACATTGCCACCAGCCAGTTTAGTGCGAATATTTACATCAGCTGCTGAGGCATCGCCACCTTCAGCGAAGTCATACTCAATAACAAAACGCCAATCAGGCGATAAATTGCCCTGCATACCAAGACGCCCACGACGCACATTAAAACCGTTACCAATTTCCGTAACATCGTCTTTGTACATACCTGCATCCAGATGCATTCTACCACGAGGCGTGATTTCCACTTCGGCAAGTGCGCTACCAGTGAAAGCACCTACGGCTAGGGCAACTAAAACTTTGCTATTTGTCTTCATGATTAATCCTATCCCAATCTCTAGTTTTGACCCAAGCATCATATGTCACTTATATGACATTTGCGTGACACAATGACAGTTTTATGACTTAAAGATGACAATAAAAACTAAATAATTGTTCCAAATAG
>NZ_LCWL01000018.1:0-1230 GCF_001441695.1 Alishewanella sp. WH16-1
ATGGCTAAGGCTAAATTTGAACGCGTAAAACCGCACGTAAACGTAGGTACAATCGGCCACGTTGACCACGGTAAAACTACACTGACAGCTGCTATCACTAACGTATTAGCTAAGCACTACGGCGGTCAGGCATTTGCTTTCGATCAAATCGACAAAGCACCGGAAGAAAAAGCTCGTGGTATCACGATCAATACTTCACACGTAGAATATGACACTCCAACTCGTCACTACGCCCACGTAGACTGCCCAGGCCACGCTGACTATGTTAAGAACATGATCACTGGTGCTGCGCAGATGGACGGCGCTATTCTGGTAGTAGCGGCAACTGACGGCCCAATGCCACAGACACGTGAGCACATCCTGTTATCACGTCAGGTAGGCGTACCGTACATCATCGTGTTCATGAACAAGTGTGACATGGTAGATGACGAAGAGCTGTTAGAGCTGGTAGAGATGGAAGTGCGTGAGCTGCTGTCAGACTACGACTTCCCAGGTGATGACCTGCCAGTAATCCGTGGTTCAGCGCTGAAAGGCCTGGAAGGCGACGCTGAGTGGGAAAAGAAAATCCTGGAGCTGGGTGAAGCACTGGATACTTACATCCCTGAGCCGGTACGTGCGATTGATAAGCCATTCATCATGCCAATCGAAGACGTATTCTCAATCGCGGGTCGTGGTACAGTAGTAACAGGCCGTGTAGAGCAAGGTATCATCAAAGTTGGTGAAGAAGTTGAAATCGTAGGTATCAAAGATACTACGAAGACAACCTGTACTGGTGTAGAGATGTTCCGTAAGCTGTTAGACGAAGGTCGTGCAGGTGAGAACATTGGTGCCCTGTTACGTGGTACCAAGCGTGAAGACGTAGAGCGTGGTCAGGTACTGGCGAAGCCGGGTTCAATCAAGCCACACACTAAGTTCGAAGGCGAAGTGTACGTACTGTCAAAAGAAGAAGGTGGTCGTCACACGCCATTCTTCAAAGGCTACCGTCCACAGTTCTACTTCCGCACCACTGACGTAACTGGTGCAGTAGAGCTGCCAGAAGGCGTAGAGATGGTAATGCCAGGTGACAACCTGAAGTTTGTTGTAGAACTGATTTGCCCAATCGCGATGGACGAAGGTTTACGCTTCGCTATCCGTGAAGGTGGTCGTACAGTAGGTGCTGGCGTAGTATCTAAGATCATCGCTTAAGTCATACTGTTGTACAAAGAAGGCTCCGCAAGGGGCCTTTTTTGT